>JAWOFB010000408.1:0-5642 GCA_046482445.1 Ectothiorhodospiraceae bacterium
CCTACGGCGGCATGGGCCGCCACGGCGGCGGTGCCTTCTCCGGCAAGGACCCGTCCAAGGTGGACCGCTCCGCGGCCTACGCCGCGCGCTACGTTGCCAAGAACGTGGTCGCCGCCGGGCTGGCCGAGAAGTGCGAGATCCAGCTCTCCTATGCCATCGGCGTGGCCGAGCCCACCTCCGTGATGGTCGAGACCTTCGGCACTGCCAAGGTGAGCGAGGAGAAGATCGAGAAGATCGTCCGCGATCAGTTCGACCTGCGGCCGTTCGGCATCGTCAATACGCTGGACCTGCTGCGTCCGATCTATGCCAAGACGGCGTCCTATGGCCACTTCGGTCGCGAGGACGAGGAGTTCACCTGGGAGCGCACTGACAAGGCGGCTGCCCTGCGGGACGCCGCCGGCCTGTAAGGCGCAAACCGGGGTGAACCCGCGAGGGACCCCGGTTGTCGACGAAGGCGTGGCTCCGGCCACGCTAGGGACGCCGGCCGATATGGCCGGCCGTCCGGCTGAGAAGCGCTGCAACGGGTCGCGCACCTGCCAGGCTCAGCCGGACGCCTGCTCATTCGCAACGGCGCTACACGTAACTGGAGTCAGCACTCATGAATGCTGTCGTAGACACCAAGAACGACTTTATCGTCCGTGACATCGGCCTCGCCGACTGGGGCCGCAAGGAAATCGAAATCGCCCAGACCGAGATGCCCGGTCTGATGTCCGTGCGCGAGGAATACCGGAGCAAGCAGCCCCTGAAGGGCATGAAGATCGCCGGCTCGCTGCACATGACCATCCAGACCGCGGTCCTCATCGAGGCGCTGACGGAGCTCGGCGCCGAGGTACGCTGGGCGTCCTGCAACATCTACTCCACCCAGGATCACGCCGCCGCCGCCATCGCCAAGACCGGCGTGCCGGTGTTCGCCTACAAGGGCGAGACCCTGGACGAGTACTGGGAGTACATCCACCGCATCTTCGATTTCGACGGCGGCGCCAACACCATTCTCGATGACGGCGGCGACGCGACCACGCTGCTGACCGTCGGCGCCCAGGCCGAGAAGGATCCGTCCTTCCTGGAAAACCCGGGCCCCGAAGAGGAAAAGGCGCTGTTCAACAGCATCAAGGCGCGGCTGGAGTCCAATCACGGCTGGTACACCAAGCAGCTCCAGCAGATCCGCGGCGTCTCCGAAGAGACCACCACGGGCGTGGCCAGCCTGATCAAGATGGAAAAGACCGGCGACCTGCCGTTCCCGGCCATCAACGTCAACGACTCGGTGACCAAGTCGAAGTTCGACAACCTGTATGGTTGCCGCGAGTCGCTGGTCGACGGCCTCAAGCGCGCCACCGACGTCATGATCGCCGGCAAGACCGCCGTGGTCTGCGGCTTTGGTGACGTGGGCAAGGGCTCCGCCCAGAGCCTCAAGGCCATGGGTGCCACGGTGTGGATCACCGAGATCGACCCCATCTGCGCCCTGCAGGCCATGATGGAAGGCTACCAGGTGACCACCATGGACGAGGCGGCGGACAAGGCCGACATCTTCGTCACCGCCACCGGTAACTACCAGGTCATCACCCATGACCACATGGTGCGGATGAAGCACAACACCATCGTGTGCAACATCGGCCACTTCGACAACGAAATCGACGTTGCCAGCCTGCGTCAGTACGAGTGGGACAACATCAAGCCGCAGGTCGATCACATCACCCTGCCGAGCGGTAACAAGATCCTGCTGCTCGCCGAGGGCCGGCTGATCAACCTGGGTTGCGCCACGGGCCACCCGAGCTTCGTGATGTCCAACTCGTTCACCAACCAGGTGCTCGCCCAGATCGAGCTGGCCCAGAACCTGGACCAGTACGAGAAGAAGGTCTACGTCCTGCCCAAGCACCTGGACGAGAAGGTGGCCGAGCTGCACCTCAAGAAGCTGGGCGCCAAGCTCACGAAGCTGACCCAGGAGCAGTCCGAGTACCTCGGCCTGCCCGTCAATGGTCCGTTCAAGCCGGATACCTACCGGTACTGAGCGGCCCTTCCACGGGTGCGCACCGCGGTGGTGCGCACCCGCTCCGGCGGGGGTCCTCCGGGGCCCCGTCGGAAATTCCCGCTATACGGGGGTGAAGTTAATGGAATCCCAGAAGAAACACACACCGGTTTACAGTTTCGAGTTCTTCCCGCCCAAGAACGAGGAAGGGGAAGAGCGTCTGCGCCGGACCCGCGAGCGCCTGGCGGCGCTGGGCCCGCGCTTTTTCTCCGTGACGTTCGGCGCGGGTGGCTCCACGCGCGAGCGCACGTTCGAGACAGTGGTCGAGATCCAGAAGCGCTCTGGCATCGACGCCGCGCCGCATCTGTCCTGCATCGATGCCACGCCGGATAGCATCCGCGACATGCTCCAGCGCTACCGGGACAACGGCATCCGCGACATCGTCGCGCTGCGCGGCGACATGCCCGAAGACAGCGACGGCGGTCCGGGGCATTTCCAGTACGCCAACGAGCTCGTGGAGTTCATCCGTCAGGAGCACGGCGACTATTTCCGCATCGAGGTGGGCTGCTACCCGGAAATCCATCCGGATGCACCGGATGCCTTCACGGACGTGCGCAACTTCAAGCGCAAGGTCGATGCGGGCGCGGACAGCGCCATGACGCAGTACTTCTTTGCCGAAGAGGCGTACTACGAGTTCGTCAACGAGTGCGAGCGCATGGGCGTGGACATCCCCATCGTCCCGGGTATCATGCCCATCGTGAACTTCCAGCAGCTGGCGCGCTTCTCCGATGCCTGCGGCGCGGACATCCCGCGCTGGCTGCGGCGTCGCCTGGAGGCCTACCAGGACGACAAGGACTCGCTGCAGGCCTTCGGCGTGGACGTGGTCACGCGCCTGTGCGCCAACCTGCTCGAGGCCGGCGCGCCGGGGCTGCACTTCTACACCCTGAACCAGTTCCGGGCCAGTGAAGCCATCTGGCACAACCTGGGCCTGTCGGAGAAGATCGCCGCTCAAGCGGATTGATCCCTCCCGGGTGACACGGTAACAATGTCCATCGCCCCTGCGGGTTCTCGACCTGCAGGGGCGATTTGGTTTGTACAACCCGGGAGGCCGTCGATGAACAACCGCGAGATGATCGAGCGCGACCTGAGCGTGCTCTGGCACCCCTGCTCGCAGATGAAGGACCACGAGTGGCTGCCCATGGTCCCCGTCAAAAGCGGCAGCGGCGCGTGGCTGTACGACTTCGACGGCAACCGCTACCTGGATGCCATCAGCTCCTGGTGGGTCAACCTCTTTGGTCACGCCAATCCGCGCATCAACGCGGCCATCCGGGAACAGCTCGACAGCCTGGAGCACGTGATCCTGGCCGGATGCACGCACGCCCCGGTGGTCGAGCTCTCGGAACAGCTCGTGGCCATGACCCCGGCCCCCATGACCCGCTGTTTCTACACCGACAACGGCTCCAGTGCCGTGGAAGTGGCACTGAAAATGAGCTACCACTACTGGCGTAACTGCGGCGACAGCGGCCGGACGCGCTTCATCGCCCTGAGCCAGAGCTACCACGGCGAGACCCTGGGGACCCTGGCCGTGGGTGATCTCGGGCTGTACAAGGCGATCTACGAGCCGTTGCTCATGGAGGCCATCACGGTGCCGTCACCGGACTGCTTCCACCGGGCCGAAGGCGAGAGCTGGGAGGCCTACAGCCGGCGCATGTTCCAGCCCATGGAGGAGGCGCTGGCCGCTCACGCCCACGAGACGGCCGCCGTGATCATCGAGCCGCTCCTGCAGTGCGCCGGGGGCATGCGCATGTATCACCCGGTCTACCTGGAGCTGCTGCGCGAGGCCTGTGACCGCTACGGCGTTCACCTGATCGCCGACGAGATCGCCACCGGCTTCGGGCGCACCGGGACCATGCTCGCCTGTGACCAGGCCCAGATCAGCCCGGATTTCCTGCTGCTGTCCAAGGGACTGACTGCCGGCTACCTGCCCCTGGCGGTGGTCATGACCAGCGACACGATCTACGAGGCCTTCTACGACGACTTCGCCACCATGCGAGCTTTCATGCACTCACACAGCTACACCGGCAACCCGCTGGCCTGCCGCGCGGCGCTGGCGACCCTGCAGATCTTCCGCGAGGACGATGTCCTCAGCCGCAACCGGGAATTGTCGGTGCACATGGGCCGGGCCGTCGCTGACCTGGCGGACCACCCGCACGTGGGCGAGATTCGCCAGCACGGCATGGTTCTGGCCATGGAGATGGTGCAGGACCGCGCCAGCCACGAACCCTTCGACTGGCGCGAACGCCGTGGGATCCGGGTCTACCAGCACGCTTTGCAGCGCGAGGCGCTCATGCGGCCGCTGGGCAACGTCGTCTACTTCATGCCGCCGTACGTGGTAACGGAAGAAGACATCGACCACCTGGGGCGTGTTGCCATTGAGGCCATCGACGCGGCCACCCGCGACTGAGGCCTGACACGATTCCCGGCCCGATGGCCCCTTACTGGAAATCGCCCCAGAGGGTTTGCAGGGCTGCCAGTGCCGCAACGCCTGCTGTTTCCGTGCGCAGCACGCGCGGCCCCAGCCGGATACCACGGAAATCGTGGTCGCGGGCGGCGGCTATCTCGTCATCCGTGAAGCCACCTTCCGGTCCCACCAGCAATGCGCACTCCCGGGGCGGCGTCTGCGCCAGGCTGGCGACCGAGGCACCGGCTTCCGGGTCCAGAAAAACGCGCACCGCGTGGGGCAGGGCCGGCAGGCAGGCGGTCAGAGGGGCCGGCTCCCCGACGCTGGGCACCACGTTGCGGCCGCACTGCTCGCAGGCA
This sequence comes from Ectothiorhodospiraceae bacterium, assembly GCA_046482445.1. GTDB lineage: Bacteria > Pseudomonadota > Gammaproteobacteria > Nitrococcales > Aquisalimonadaceae > Aquisalimonas. Next base: position 4,784 of record JAWOFB010000408.1, read on the forward strand.
CTGACAGCGACCGCCTGCCAGTGCTCGCGTTTACGTGCCAGTCGGTCGGGTTGGTCGCGCAGGACACTGCGCGCGGCGATGACCGGCGCGATCGCGGTGACACCCAGCTCCACCGCCTTCTGGATGCTCCAGTCCATGCGGTCTCCCTTGCTGACACCCTGGGCCAGGGTCACCGCAAGTGGCGATTCACCGCCTTCTGTGACCGGCTCACCCACGTGGATGCCCGCGCGCCGCCGCTCGACAAACGCCACTGAGGCGGCATGGCTGACACCGGCGCCGTCGAACACCACCAACGAATCACCGGCGCGCAACCGCAATACCCGCAGATGATTGGCGGCACTCCCCTGAAACTCGATGGCCTCGCCGCTCGCGAGGGAACGCGGCAAGTGAATCCGCGGGATCCGCATCCCCGCTCAGCGACCGGTGCTGTGCCGTACCCACGCCTCGATGGCGGGTAGATCCGGGATCAGCGCCGGCTCGCCCTGAGCCAGGACCGCGCACTGCATGCCCGGCGGCGCCGCGGTCGCCTCGTCATCCCGCAGTTCAAGTGTATCCGCATCGAGATTCATCAAACGGGGGATGCCTTCGACGTACACCGCCAGATAGGGCAGGTCCGGGGAGTCACCGACGGTCTTGAGAACAACGAAACGGCTTCGGCTGCCGCCGGTCGGCTGGCCTGCGTGGTCATGCTCCATGGCGTCCACGGCGACGCACGGGACGCGCTGACCCCGCCACGGGAGATAGCCCAGAAACCAGCCGGCGGAGCCCGGGCCGGCGGACGCTCCCGGCTGGTTTCTGGGCTATCTCCCGTGGCGGGGTCAGCGCGTCCCGTGCGTCGCCGTGGACGCCATGGAGCATG
>JAWOFB010000127.1:0-2792 GCA_046482445.1 Ectothiorhodospiraceae bacterium
GCGCGCCCGACGCGTTGACGCCGAACGCGCTGCCGTCGTCATCGACGTCCGTGCCGTTGTCCGCCTCCACCTGAGCGAGAACGCCGGACACGGAGTAGTCAAAACCCCCGCTGCCTCCCGCGAAGCGCGCGGTCAGATCGGGGAGGTCGCTGTTTTCACCGTCATTATCGATTTCGTCGCTGTTCCGGTCAGCAGGATCAAACGACGCATCCGGATCCTCAATGGAGAACGAAAGCGCCCCGGGACCCGTATCTACGGTGTACCGCAACTGCCCCTGCCGGTTGAAGATGTAACCGGCCGGACCCGCGAAGTCGATGGTCGGGGCGAAGTTCAGCGGCTGGAAGTTGGACCAGGTCTGGCCGGCCAGGACGCCGTTCCATTCCAGATACGCATGCCTCAGTCGCAGCTCCGTTCCCTCGCCGTAGAAATCGGTTTGGATGAAGGTTTCTACTGGACCGCCCCACTCCACATCTGAACTCGTGGCCAGGGTGATGCGGGACTGGCGGGCGTGCAACCGCGTCGATCCGTCGGTCTCAGTATCATCTTCGTCCAGTTCGACGTTCTGGAAAAACGCACTATCACCAAGATCTTGGTCAACGTTGTAAATGCCGGTGAGCTTGGTGTAGCCGCCGATGGTTACGTCGGTGTCGCCGGCGGTGAATTCCACGGCCTGGGCCTGCCCTGCGGCAGCCATGGCCAGGACGGAGGCGGATGCCACGGTCGCGGTCTTGAGATTGAATCGGGCCATTGGTTGTGACTCCTCTGATTTGGTCACGGTTTCGCTTCGACTGCGCAGGCGCGTTGTTTCCAGGCAACACGCTTGTCCTAACTCTGTGCACGTTAGATTTTAGTGCATTCAACGGCTGTTGCAAGGCACAAATGCAACATGCGGTTGCATGGACACAACGCTGAGACAGCGCTGGCCCCATTGCTAGCAAGCAGCGTGCCAGAATCGGCTCATGAGCCGGTCCGCTGGGTCTCGACCGGGTTGGCTCCCGGGAGGGTGAAGCGAAAGGTGGTGCCGTCGAGCCTCGGCGTGGTCAGAGCGATGGTGCCGTCGTGGCTCTCGACGATAGACCGGCACAGGGACAGCCCGATGCCCAGCCCATCCGCCTTGCTGCTGAAGTAGGGCTCGAACAGGTGGTCCTGCATGGCGGGGTCGATGCCGGGGCCGCTGTCGCTCACCTGGACGGCCACGTCGTCGTCACCGGGTTCCACCTCGATGGCCAGCTCGCGGCGTTCACTGCCGTGTTCACCCATGGCCTCCATGGCGTTGCGTGCCAGGTTGATGATCACCTGCTCGATAAGAATCCGGTCCGCCTGCACCAGAACCGCGCTTTCCGCACCATCGACGTGCAGATTCACGCCCTTGTGGCGCGCTTCTGCGCGCAACAGCGTGCCCACTTCAGCGAGGATATCCGCGAGGGCCACCGTCTCGCGCTCGGAGCTGCCGCTGCGGACGTAGTCTCGCAGCTGGCTGACAATGGCCTGGATGCGCTCGGCGTTGCCCACGGCGTCTTCAAGCCCGCGACGCAGGCGCGCGGCGTCGGCGTTGCCTCGCTCCAGCAAGCGGATGCAGGCCTGGCTGCGGCTGAGCAGTGCGGTGAGCGGCTGGTTGATCTCGTGGGACAGGGCGGCGGCCATCTCGCTGACGGTGGCCTGGCGGGAGACGCGCGCCAGGTCATCCAGGTAGCGACGGGCCTCGCTGCGGGCGCGTGCCTCTTCGGAGAGGTCCCGGGAGAAGCTGACAATCACCTCTTCCTGGCCGTAGGTCACCAGTTGCGCCGTGACCTGCACCGGGAACACGGTGCCGTCCTCGCTTTGCATGCGCCGCTCCATGCGTACGCGCTCGCCGCTGGTGCGCAGCCGCGCCGCGTGGAGCGGGAACGACTCCCGGGTGGCATCCACGTCCAGATCCCAGATGCAGCGGCGTTCCAGGACGTCCCGCGAGGTCCCCAGTTGCTCCGCCGCGGTCTCGTTGGCGTAGCGGATGCGCCCGTCCGGGTGGATCCAGAGCACCATTTCCGGTGCGTAGTGCAGCAGGTGGCGGGTGGTGGCCAGGGCGTCCTGCATCTGCCGGTACTCGGACAGCGACAGGGGGTCGCCGGCATCCGGGGCCGGCTCCTGGCGCAGGTCCAGGGCCCGTGCGAGAACCAGTGGCCGGCCACCGAATTCCACTCGGGTTGCCGCGATCTCCGCCGTAATGAAGATGCCGTGCCGGTTGCGACAGGTCATTCCGCGCATGCGCGCCTCGCCCTGCTGGTGCACGGTTTCGGCAAGTTGACGCAGCTGCTCCATCTCGAAGGGGTGGATGGCCGAGATCGGTGTCGCCAGCAAGTCCGCCCGGGTTACGTCCAGGAGTCGCGCCGCGGCAGCGTTGGCCTCGACAATGGCATCGTTGCCGGCATCCAGGACGAAGAGCGGATCACTGACGGCGTGGAACAGGGTCTGGAAGTCCGCGCCTCCCGCCTCGATGGCTTCCCCTGGTGCAGCGGCGGCCGGCTGGCGCCGACGCGCAATGAGCTCACGTGCACGCTCGATGTTGCCGGCATCCAGGGCCTGGTCCAGATCGTCGAGCCAGTTCTCCGGCATGGAGTGCCATACGCAGACGGTGGAAACTCCGACTACGGCACCTTTGTTATTTATGACCCTGACGGAAACCAAGTTGTAGCACCCACAGTCTTTGAATCAGCCTCCACTGACTATATCTCAGCCACCACCTTTCAAAACGGTAACGTTTTCATTGCCTACCGAGATGGAGGAAACATCGACTACGGCACCTTCCAAATCCT
>JAWOFB010000195.1:0-6762 GCA_046482445.1 Ectothiorhodospiraceae bacterium
CCGCGTCGTCGGGCTCATTCCCCGCGGCGAAGGCGTTGAGCCCGGGTTCATCGTCGAGAACGTAAACCTGCGGGGCCGTGATACCCGCAGCGATGGCTATCTCCTCCGTGACGCGGAGCAGGGCGCGCTCGGCGTTGTCGCCGGTGGCTGGGTCGACGAACCGCCCACCGAGGAGGCGCGCGACGCGGTTACCGCCGCCCTGGCGCAGTTGATGCCACCGATACAGGCTGACGGCGCCGATGTAGACCGTCACCCCGCTGATCACCGCGAGGCCGGTGGGATGCGTCAGCCAGGTGCCGAACCCCGGGCTTTCCCCCGAACCCGACCCCAGACGGAACACCCAGGCCACGCCGGCGATCAATACCACGATCACCGCGACGGCCAGCAGGAAGGCCGCCAGGAGAACGGTGGTGCGCCAGCGAAGGGTGTCCTGACGTCCGAAGAAATCCATGCTCGCTCCCTGGCAGGATGCCCGGGGCAGTTACACCTTCAGGTGAAGGAGACCCGGACCGGTTCGCGGACCTTCTCCTTGTCGTCCGGCTCGAGCTGCTCCGCCCGCGTATGGCCGGTCGGTCCGGCGATCAGGTTGTTCGGGAACTGCTCCCGGAAAGTGTTGTAGACCATGACTTCGTCGTTGAAGTGTTGCCGGGCGAAAGCCACCTTGTTCTCCGTGGCGCTGATCTCGTCCATGAGATCGCTCATGGTCTGGTCGGCCTTGAGTTCCGGATAGCTCTCGTTGAGCGCGAATAACCGGCCCAACGCCTCGCTCAGGCCGCCCTCGGCCTGGGCAAGCTGCTGCATGGCTTTGCCGTCCTCCGGCTTGCGCGCGGCACGTTCCTCCGCGGCCTTGGCCTGGTTACGGGCCTCGATGACACCGGTCAGCGTTTCGCGCTCGTGCTGGAGGTAGCCCTTGGCCGTCTCCACGAGATTCGGGATGAGCTCGTAGCGACGCTGGAGCTGGACGTCGATCTGGGCGAAGCCGTTCCGCACGCGATTGCGGAACGCCACCATCCGGTTGTAGATGTAGATCGTATAGCCAACCGCGAGGGCGATCAGGGCGAGGGCGATGATGGATCCGACGGACATGGCGGCGCTTGCCTCCCTTTGCTTCCCTGTGGAGGGGTCTGCGTGAACGCTCTTTTTTGTGCGAATCGTAGAGGAGCCGTGCGTCAGGATACAAGCACCCACCGCTGGTCGCCTCGATGGCGCCTATTCGCGCGTCGATGGATGGCGGCGCGTGGCTTTTCGGGCGACGTTGACGTCTCCAGTCGCCGCCAGCCCGGCTTCGGGGCGACTGCGCTCAGGACGAGCCGCTGGGGGCGAGGAGGGCGTCGACTTCGTCGCGATTTGGCATGGCCAGGGCCGCGCCGGTGCGGGCAACGGACAGGCCGGCAACGGCGTTGCCGAAGCGGGCGGCCTCCTGCAGTGGACGTCCCTCTGCCAGGGCTGCCGCCAGCCCGCCATTGAAGGCATCGCCGGCACCCGTGGTCTCCACCACCGGGCCGGCGCTCACGGCCGGGATCATCGTCTGCTGCTCCCCGGAGCTCAGGAACACGCCATTTGCCCCAAGGGTGATGAGCACATCGCGGACCCCGCGTCGGTGGAGAACGGACGCGGCCGTCTCCAGATCCGCGCGGCTGTCCACCGGGCAGCCGGTGATGGCGCTGGCCTCGGACTCGTTGGGGGTGATCAGGTCAACGTGGTCGAGCAAGCCCTCCGGGAGTTCCATGCCGGGCGCCGGATTGAGCAGCACCGGGACCCCGGCACGCCGGGCCAGGTCCATGCCGCGCCGGCAGACGTCCAGCGGTAGCTCCAGTTGCGAGAGAAACAGGGCGGAAGCGGCGATGGTGGCGCTGGCCGCGTCCACATCCGCTGCGGTGATGTGGTCGCAGGCCCCGGGGACGATGATGATGGCGTTCTCGCCGGTGGCGTCGTCCACGGTAATGCTCGCAGTGCCCGTGGCGTTGTCCGGATCCTCGGTGACGAAGGTGGTGTCCATGCCTTCGCGCTGGTAGATCGAGCGCGCCATGTCAGCGAACGGGTCCCGGCCCACGCGCGTGATCAGGTGGGCGCAGGCCCCCTGGCGTGCCGCAGCAATGGCCTGGTTGGAGCCCTTGCCCCCCGGGCCGGCGGCGAAGCTGTTGCCGCGCAGCGTCTCGCCCCAGGCGGGCATGCGCTCCGCGCGGCATACCAGGTCGGCCATGAATGAGCCGAGGACCGTGATGCGGCCGCTCATCGCGCGCACATCCGTGGCGTGAACCTACCAGTCATACCAGCTGCCGTCGGCCTCGGGCTTCATCCAGGTGAAGCTGTACCAGAACCAGCGGTCATCACTGGTGCTCGGTGCTGTGCAGGTGTACGTGGTCCGGCCAGCAGACAGTGTCCCCTCGCTCTCGATACGCAGTACCGTTGGATCCTGTTGCATGATCTCGCGCGTGATTGACGTGCCGCCTGCGAAGCAGTTGACGGCCTCCGCGCGATACGGGCCGTCCATGAGCGTGAGCTGCAATGACTGTGCCTCGGCATCGGCATCCAGAACGCCGCTTTCAGGGTCCGTCGCCTGAACCGGCAACGGCCGTGCCCGAGCCTTGAGGGCGAAGTCCTCGACACCCGCAAAGCCCACCGCCATGGGGAAGCGGGGCAGGGCGGCGAAGTCGTGGCTGTAATGCGCCACCGCACCGGACTGCTGACCCAGGCCCACGAAGTCCAACTCCCTTAGCAGGTCGCGCGTTGCCGGAGACGACTCGCCGTAGGGCCAGGCGAAAATCGGGGGCGGATCGTCCAGCTTGTCTTCCAGGACGTCCTGGGCGTCGACGATTTCGCTTTCCATGCGCTCCAGCCAGTCATCCCGGTCCTCGTCGGGCCGCGGGCGCGCCATGTGATCGTGACTGACACTGTGATTGGCAATGGTCACGTCGGCGTCGTCGAGCTCGCGCAGTTCGTCCCAGTCCATGTAAATGGCGTGCCGGTCGACGGCGTCCGTGGCCACGAATACCGTAAACGGCCAGTCGCGCTCCTGCATCTGCGGGAAGACTTCGTCATACACCGACTGGTAGGCGTCATCAAAGGTCAGCGCCACGGTTTTGTCCGGAATGTCGCCGCCGTTTTGGAGCGCGTCCAGCAGACGCGGCAGGTCCCAGACGTGAAAGTCGTTCTCCTCCAGGTACTCCAGATGGGCCCGGAAGGTGTCCGGCTTGACGCTGGTGGACTCCGGCGTGTCTTCGGCCACGTGGTGGTAGGTGAAGATGGCCGCGGTCCCGGCTTGTGTCACCTCGAGGCTGCGATCGTCCTCGTTGGCCGCCGCGCTGGTCCAGGGGAGCAGTGCGGCAGTGATGAATCCCAGCGCTACGCCGCGCATGGAGGCTGTACGATCAGTTACCGGCAACGCTCAGGGTCTCCAGTTCATTGGTATTGATAACGCCGCGGATCATGCTGACGTATTCCTCGCCCTTGGCGGAGTAGAGTACCAGGCCGGCCGCCAGGTCGGAGCCTTGCGGACGTTCATCGGCTTCCCGGGCCGCAGCCCGCCGGTCTCGGAGGGTTTCGTAGATCGGGTGACTGTTGAGGTGGTGCATGTAGGCACGGGTGGCGTCCGCGGCATCGTCGTACGCCTCGACCTCGTGGGTCGCGCCCTCGGCCCGGCGGGCGGGGACAATGCCGCAGCCTGCGGTGAAGCACCACTTGCCGTAGAGGTTGTTGCCCTCGCGGGCAAAGCGCGAGCTGCCCCAGTTTGATTCCAGCGCCGCCTGAGCCACCGCCAGGGATGGTGGAATGCCGTCCACCCGGCGCTTCAGGTCCGCGACCTGCTCGGCGTCGTCACCCGGCTCCACCCGGTAGCGCAGAATCATGCGGTCGAGCCACTCGGCCTCCTCGGCGTCCAGGGCATCGCCGACGGCGATCTTGTTCTCCAGAGCGAGCACCGCCGCACGGCGTTTGGCGACCTCTTCGTTGATGGCCCGGACCACTGGAGTCAGGTACTCGATGAACGCCTGCTTGCGCTCCGGACCGGCCTCCAATTCCGAGAAAGCCGGCAGTGGATCCGCCGTGGGGCGAGGGGATAAATCCGGTGGTAAGCCAATACGCTCCGGGGAAGGAACGCTTGTGGCCGTACCGTTGGCCGCAGCAGCATCCTCGGGGGTTTCGGTGAGTTGCCATGTGACAACAACGCCAACCGCGACCAATCCCCCGGCGAGGAGTCCCGCATGGAGGGGTCGTGCCCGTACGACCTGACGAAGCTGATCCAGCTGGGCTGCCATCAGGTCACTATAAGGCAACGGGCATTGGGGGCAAAACATCAACCGGCGGAGCCTGCCCAGCGTTTCACGCTGAGGCCTGGCTTCACTTGCTTAAAGGTTAGTATTCTCCACAGCGTGCGACGATCGTCGCTTTAACCAGTCAGTATAGGAATCGCTGCCATGACGCCATTCGCTTCACGTAATGTCTTCGGCGAACCGTTGGAGACCTGTGGCAACGATCCCGTGACCGGCTTCTACAGGGATGGTTGTTGCAATACCGGGCACGAGGATCAAGGGATGCACACGGTTTGCGCCCGCGTTTCCCGCGACTTCCTTGAATATTCGCGGGCCCAGGGTAACGACCTCATGAGCTCCAATCCGATGATGGGCTTCCGTGGTCTGGAGCCAGGTGATCAGTGGTGCCTGTGTGCGGGTCGCTGGCTCGAGGCCCATCGTGCCGGTGCTGCGCCGGGCGTCCTTCTGCGGGCGACGCACGAGGAAACACTCGCGGTCATTCCCCTGGATGTCCTCCGGGCCTACGCGCTTGATGACACCGCCGGGGATTGACGCTGGGTCCGAGCGTGACCCGGGCACGGATCGCCGCGGTCAGTTCCTAGCCCATGCAAGCCTGATAGACGCTCAGCTTGGGACCGTGGTCGTGACCTGGACCGAGCGGGGGCTGTGTGGCGTGCGCTTCACCGATCGGGGGTCCAGGGGAACGGGGGGTCGGACGAGTGTCGTGATCCACCACGTGGATGACGGCGTCCCGGAGGCGGCCCTGGACGACATCTGCGCCTGCTTGCAATCACCGGCCGGTGCGCTGCAGCAGCCCCTGGACGAGAGTGGCACGGCCTTTCAGTACCGGGTCTGGGCCGCTCTACGGGCCATACCCCCTGGCACGACGCGCTCGTATGCGGCGGTGGCTCGTTGCCTCGGGCGCCCGACTGCGGCGCGGGCAGTGGCGGCGGCCTGTGCCGCCAACCCGCTGGCCATCGCCACACCCTGTCACCGGGTGGTGCGTCGTGACGGCGGGCTTGCCGGCTATCGCTGGGGCGTCTGGCGCAAGCAAATCCTGCTCGCGCGCGAGCGCGAGTCGCGGGCAGACACCGCCGACGCCGGGATCGGGGATGGGTGAGTGTGAGGCCCGGCCGTGTCGCCCCGGGTGATCGAGGGGCCCGGCTGCGGCCGGAGCCGCAGCCGGTTGCGTTACGAGCGCGGCCGCTCGTTGTCCGGGTCGTAGAGGGCTCGGTACCCCACCGCCTCAATGCGCACCCGATAGGTCTCCTGGAAATATTCCATGAGCAGCTCCGCGCCTTCCCGGGCGTAGTCCACCGGTACGTAACCCAGGGCAATGATGGCCTCCACGGACGGGCCGTAGGCGACACTCGTGGTGAAGCACCGCCGACCGGCACTGTCGATGAGGACCTCGCCGGACTCCGGGTCGAGCAGCGGCCACTGGCCCACCGGGTAACGGGCGACACCGCGGCTGTCCACGTTTTCCTGCAGGGTCATGGTGCACAGGTAGGCCGGCTGGGTCTCCCGCTCGCGCTGGGCGACATAGGCCGCCTTGCCGTGGAAGTCCGCGGCCTTGACCTTGGGCCGGGCCAGGCCGGCCTCGTAGAGGTTGTAGTCCGTGAGCAGGTCGGCGTTCTGCAGCCGCAGGCTCTTCTCCAGGCGCCGGCTGTTGGCATAGGTTTCGATGCCCACCGGGGTCACCCCTTCTGCCGCCAGCAGATCCCACAGGGACAGCCCGTAGCTGAACGGCACGTGCAGCTCCCAGCCCTGTTCGCCCACGTAGGAGATGCGGAAGGCGAAGACCGGCAGCCCCTTGACCGTGATCTCACGGGCCGTGGCGAACGGGAAGCGATCCGGTTCCAGTTCCTCCGGGTGGTCCGCCACCGCCTGCAGGGTGGTCCGCGCCTGCGGCCCCCACAGACCCAGGCAGGCCAGGTGGTCGGTGTGGTCTTCGATCTCCACGCACAGGTCCCGCCGGCGTGCCAGGCGCTGGAGCCAGACCCGGTCCCGGTTGCCGGTGTCGCCGCCGCAAATCACGCGCCAGCGGTCGTCGCTCAGGCGGATCACGGTGAGGTCCGCCTGGACACCGCCCTCGTGATCCAGGAAGTGCGTGTACACGCCCTTGCCCGCCGGTGTTCTTCCGCCGACCTTTGCGACGCTGGCGTATTCCATCAGGTCCTCGGCGTGGGGGCCGTGGACATCGAATACGGCGAAGTGGGACAGGTTGATCATGCCGACGCTCTCGGACAGCGCCAAATGCTCGGCGTTGGAGACACGCCAGAAGTGCCGGTTGTCCCACTCGTTGGTCCGCTCCGGGATGCGGTCGCCGTAGCGCTCCAGAAGGTGCTCGTTGGCGGCATAGCCGTGGGCACGCTCCCAGCCGCCGGCCTCCATGAAGTAGCCACCCAGCTCCTGCTCGCGCGGCCAGAACGGGCTGCGCCGCAGGTTGCGGCCCATGCTGTAGGGCTCGCGGGGATGGACCGGCGGGTTGTAGATCTTGAACGCCGTCTCG
>JAWOFB010000360.1:0-8125 GCA_046482445.1 Ectothiorhodospiraceae bacterium
CATGAGCCGCGTACGCCCGGCGATCATGCCGGTGAAGATCAGCGCAAAGAACGGCAGGGCAATGGTGACAACCGCGTTCATAGCCCGTCCCCGAGCGGTCCATTCGGGCTCATGGCCCGCAGGGGCCGGGCCCCGCGGCAGGCGTTACCTAACCTGCATCCGCCGCCTGATCGGGCTCTTGGTTCGCCGCGGGGTCGCCGTTGCGGTAATGGATGAGCTTCCAGTAGCCCATCATGTTGGCATTGTCCACGGACAGCCGCGGAAAGCCCTCGTGGTTCGGCAGCGTCTCGATATCCATATCCGGACGGAAGCCGACGAGCTTGGACAGCGGCCGCAGGCTCTTCTCCAGTCCCCGCACCACCGGATTGCGCGAGGCGAAGTGGTTGACGATGTAGATATCGCCGCCGGGCTTGCACACCCGCTGGATCTCGCGGATCAGACGCTCGGGGTCCGGCACCACCGAGACCACGTACATGCAGGCAATGCTGTCGAAGCTATTGTCCGGAAAGTCCATGGCCTCGGCGTCCATGACCTGCAGTGACTCCACCGTACCCGGCTGGCACTCGCGTGCGACCCGCTCCTCCGCCTTGGCCAGCATGTCCGGGGAGACATCGATGCCGACAACGCGACTGCGCGGGTCGTACTTGGGCAGGGACAACCCGGTGCCCACGCCCACCTCCAGGATGCGCTGCCCCGGCTTCTCGTTGAGCCGGTCCACAGCCCGTTGCAGGCCCTGGGCGAAGAACGGGCCGAAGACCTTGTCGTAGTAGCTCGCGTAACGCCGGTAGGCGCCGCGGATGGAATCCAGGTCCATGCCGACTCCTTACCGTGCGGTGGCTTGCAGGGCTTCGGCGAAGACATCCACCGCCTGATCGATCTGCTCGCCGGTGACGATCAGCGGCGGCAGCCAGCGCACGATCTGACCGCCGTAGGCACCGCAGCGGATCATGACCAGGCCGCGCTTTTCCGCTTCCTTGAGAATGTGCATGGCGCGCTCGCCATCCGGGTTGCCTTCGGCATCCTGGATCTCGGTGCCGTGCATCAAGCCCTTGCCACGGACATCGGCAATGGCCGGGTTGGATGCCTTGAGCTCGTCGAGTTGGCGGCGCAGCCGCGCCCCCTGGCTGGCGGCGTTCTCCACCAGTCCTTCCTCGTCGTAGACCTCCAGCGTCGCCAGCGCGGCGGCGCACGCCACGGCATTGCCGCCGTAGGTGCCGCCCTGGGAGCCGGGCCAACCCTTCTCCATGATCTCCGGCCGCGTCGCCATGGCTGACAACGGAAAGCCGCTGGCCAGGCCCTTGGCCGTGATCACCACGTCCGGGTGCACATCGAAGTGCTCATGCCCCCAGAACAGCCCGCTGCGCCCGTACCCGGACTGGACCTCGTCCATGACCAGGAGAATCCCGTGGCGGTCACACATCTCCCGCAGCCCCTGCATGAAGCGGGTGTTCGCCGGCACGTAGCCCGCCTCGCCCTGGATGGGCTCAATGAGCATGGCCGCCGTCTCGGCCGGATGGGACTGCGTGTGCAGGATGTTGTCGAGCTCGCGCAGGCAGAAGTCGGTGGCTTCCTCTTCGTCCATGCGCAGGCGGAAGGTGTTCGGGAACGGCGCCACGACAACGCCACCCATCATGGGCTGGACGCCGGCGCGCAGGCCGACACTGGAGGTGGTGGTGGCCAGCGACCCCATGGTGCGGCCGTGGAAGCAGCCCTGAAAGGTGATGATGTTGGGCTTGCCCGTGGCCTGGCGCACCAGGCGGATGGACGCTTCCACCGCCTCCGTGCCGGCATTGGAGAAGAACACCGAGTTCAATCCCTCGGGCATGCGCTCGCCCAGGCGCTCAGCCATGTGCGCCAGCGGCGGGTGTTTCATGATCGCGTACTGCCCGTGGATCAGCTTGCCCACCTGCTCCTGGGCCGCCGCCACCACCTTGGGATGGCAATGGCCGGTGCCGGTGACACCGATCCCCGAGCTGAAGTCCATGAACCGGTTGCCCGCCTCGTCGAACAGATACATCCCCTCGCCGCGGACCGCGGTAATGCCCGTGGACTGCTTGAGCAGCGGCGAGAGATGACCGGGGGAGCTGGCCATGGTGACCTCCTGGAGGCGTAGGGATGGGTTACGGAGTCTACACCCCGCGCGCGTGCCGCTTCAAACCGCGACAGGCGGCGCTGCTGGGGGCTGCGGGGGCGGGGTCGTGGCGCGACGACGGCGCTTCAGCTACTACGGAGAACCGACCGGACCGCCTCACCCACCGCCGAGGTTGTACGCTGGGCCATGCCGCCGTGCTTGAGGTCGGCCTCGACCGCGTCTCGCAGGCGGGTGGCGCCGCGCGCCGCTACCGGATCCTCTTCACCCATCCAGTCCAGCATCATGGCGGCGGTCAGCAGCATGGCCTGGGGCCCGGCCCGGTTCTGCCCGGCAATATCCGGTGCGCTCCCGTGAGTGGGTTCGAACATGGGCGGCTGGCGCCGGTCGCTGGGATTGAGATTGCAAGAGGGGGCAACCCCCATACCGCCGCTTAGAACCGCCGCCAGGTCGGTGAGGATATCGCCCTGGAGGTTGCTCGCCACCACGACATCGAACTGCCAGGGACTCATGACGAATTTCATGCAGGCCGCGTCGACCAGTTCGTGGTGGACGGCCACCTCCGGGAAATCCGCGCCAACCTCGGCAAAGATCTCGCTGTAGAGTTCGCCCCAGTACCGCAGGGCGTTGCGCTTGGTGATCAGGCAGACCTGGGCCCGCGCGGTGCCACCGGACGCCAGCGGGAAACTGCGATCCCGGCGGTGGCCCTGGGCCCGTTCTTCTGCGCGGGCCGCCGCGCGTTCGAAGGCGTGGCGGAAGATACGCTCGGCGCCGCCGCGCGTGAAGACTTCCGTCTGGGTGGCGACCTCGCGCGGCGTGCCGACCGCCAGCCGGCCACCCTGCCCGACATACTCGCCCTCGCTGTTCTCGCGGATCACCAGCATGTCCAGATCCCGGGATCGCTCGTCGGCGAGATACTGCGGTGCGCCGTCGAGTAACACGGCCGGGCGTTCGCACGCCCACTGATCAAAGCCCTTGCGGATCTCCAGCAACGGGGCCAGAGAGACAGCGTCGGGCAGCAGGTACCGCTGCGAATCACTGCTCGGACCTGGGTCGCCCAGCGCGCCCAGGAGAATGGCGTCGTAGCCGGCCAGGGCCTCGCGCCAGTCAGGCGGCATGATCTCGCCGTGCTCGCGATGCCAGCGGTGCGACGGCCAGTCAAAGGTATCCAGAACAAGCTCCGGGCCGCCTTGCTCCGCCAGCGTCTCCAGGGCGGCCACCGTCTCTGCCATGACCTCCGGGCCCACGCCGTCGCCCGGGAGGACCGCTACGCGCCAACGCTGGCTGCTATCTGCATCCGCCTTTGCCATGACCGCTCTCCGGGAGTTGCCGAACAGCGCTACCGTCTCCGACACAACCAGAAATTGCAAACCCCGGTGCAGCCGTTTTTTGTGTACGGTCGGGACATGTATGACGCGCCGCTGTTAGACTAACGAACAGCAATCGGCAATGAACTCAAGCATGCGGGGGCATCAGCATGTTCAGCCCAGGTGGTGAACCGGTCATATTCAACCGCGACTGCGATGCAGTGGTGATCCCGGCCGGCGACTCCGGCACGATTCCCGAGGGTGTCGAGGGCGTGATAACCCAGTCGCTGGGGGGCAGCTACACGGTCTATATTCAAGGCAACCTGTTCCGCATCGCCGGCGTCGATGCCGACGCCATCGGCAAGGAGCCAACCCCGTTACCGGAGCTCCCCGATGACGCCACGGATCAGGACGTCGAGGCGCTGGTCTGGGACCAGTTGCATACCTGTTACGACCCGGAAATCCCCATCGATATCGTCGAGCTGGGGCTGGTGTATTACTGCAATATCGAGCGCCTGGACGCGGATCGCCGGCAGGTCCACATCCAGATGACGCTCACGGCACCGGGTTGCGGCATGGGCGATATCATCGCCAGCGACGTCAAGCAGAAAGTGGAACTCGTCCCGACGATCGAGCACGCGGAAGTCGAGGTCGTCTTCGAGCCGCCGTGGTCCGCGGAGATGATGTCCGACGCCGCCAAGCTGCAAACGGGGATGTTGTAAGGGCGACGCCCGCTTCAGCAGGCGCTGGCGCGAAGCACCGGGGCCTGACGCCACAGCGCCACGGTTTCGCCCACCAGCTCACTCACCATGGAGCCGCAGGACGGGCCGTCGAGGCGTAGACGGCCCACCAGTTCGCCGTCGTTGAGCGAGAGCATCATGCCGTGCTTCTCGGCAATACGGTGCATGCGTACGTTGCCGGGTTCGGCAACGATAAAGGCCTCGTAGACGCGCTGGTTGCGTGCGTGGGTCAACACTCGCTGGAACAGGGCGCTCCCGAGTCCCTGGTTCTGCCACCCCTCCTCGACGCTGAACGCCAGCTCGGCGCGTCGCGGTTCTTCCCGATCCAGTAGCGCGAACTCCCCTGCGGCACGCAGCTCACCGTCGACAAAGGCGCCGAACAGCGCGGTGCTAAAGGGGTCGGCGCCGGCACAGTAGCGCTCGATGTAGGCGTCGCTGATCACGCCCGCGAAACGCTCGCGCCGAGCCGAGGGGTTTAACCGGAGCAGATGCTGCCGCCACAGATCGCGCTCGCACCACCATAACCGACGAACCACCGGCTCACCGGGCGATGCAGGCGTGTGTGCGAAATCGTTTTTCATGGCTACCTCCCGAGCATAGCCCGGCGTGTTGTGCAGTGCAATATACTCTTGTCCAGGCCGCCTGGCAATGTCGCCATCGCCGTCGTGTGACAGCGTTCGCGCCATCAGCGCCGTTGACCGCCCCGCGCCATGCGACAACACTCGTTCGGGATTGGTCCGCAAGCAAACCGCGGCAGGCGCTCGCCCCTGATTCCGGTCAGCGCCTTTGAATGCCGTCAATGGACCTCACCATCCACGAACGCGGGAGGCCACCATGCAGGCATGGCTCATCGACAACGCCGGCGACGGTGAGCTGACGCTGGCGCGGCGCCCGGAACCGGCCATGGGACCGGGCGACATCCGTGTGCGGGTCCATGCCGTTGGCGTCAACCGCGCGGATCTGCTCCAGCGCCGGGGCCTCTACCCCGCACCGCCAGGCGTGACTCCGGACATCCCGGGCCTGGAATATGCCGGGGTTGTGGCAGAGGTGGGGAGCGCGGTGCAGACGCAGGCGCCCGGTGACCGGGTCATGGGCCTGGTGGGCGGTGGCGCCTACGCCGAGGAGGTGGTGGTCAGTGAGCACGAAGCCATTCCCGTGCCGCCGGTACTGACCCTGCCCGCCGCCGCGGCCGTACCCGAGGCCTTTCTCACTGCTTATCGGGCCCTGTTCCTGGAGGGCGGTCTGCAGCCAGGCGGCTGGTGCCTGCTACGGGCGGCGCGCTCGAGTGTCGGCATCGCCGGTATTCAACTGGCTCACGCGCTCGGGGCCCGGGTCATCGCCAGCGGCCGGTACCAGGAACGCCTGGCGTCTCTGGGGCGCTGGGACCCGGCGGTCATTCACGGCGAGGACCAGGGTCCATTGACGGACGCGGTTCGCACAGCCGCGCCGGCGGGCGTGGACGTGGCGCTGGACCTGGTGGGCGGCGGCCACCTGCGCGAGACCATGAAGTGCCTGCGCCCGGGCGGCACCCAGGTGGTGGTCGGCCTGCTTGGGGGCACCGAAGACACCCTGGACATGGCGCGACTGCTCTTCCGCGGACTCACGCTGCGCGCCATGACCATGCGCTCGCTGGCGCTGGACGAGCGCATCCGCATGGCGCGGCTGTGCCACCAGCGGCTCACGCCGTTGTTCCAGGCCGGTCGACTGGAGCCCGTGGTGGACCGGGTCATGGGATGGCATCAGGCACCGGAGGCACACCAGGTCATGAAGCAGGGTGAGCACACCGGCAAAATCGTACTCCGGGTGACGTGATTCATCCCGGGGCTTTCAGCGGTGCCATTCCAATCCGGGCCGCGCGCAGGCACAATCCCGGGCTCGCACCAGCGGGGACAAGGCATGGTTCGCAACGCCGACAAGCGCCTGGCGCGTCTTCTCAATACGCACCAGCGCGGGCTTCTGAGAGACAGCCTCAAGGGGCTGGAGAAAGAGAGCTTGCGGGTGGATCCCGAGGGCCACATCGCCCAGACACCCCATCCGGCGGCGCTGGGCGCCAGCCTCACGCATCCCTGGATCACGACGGATTATTCCGAAGCGCTGCTGGAGTTCATCACCCCGCCGGAGCCGGAGATCGACACCGCCCTGCAGTTCCTGCGCGAGCTGCACACCTTTACGTACCACAACATCGGTGACGAGCTCCTGTGGGCGACCAGCATGCCGTGTATCGTCGGCGGCGATGCCAGCATTCCCATTGCCCGGTACGGCGATTCCAACGTCGGCTGGATGAAGCACATCTACCGCCGCGGTCTGGACTGGCGCTACGGCCGCTCCATGCAGGCGATCTCCGGCGTGCATTTCAACTATTCCTTCGGCACGGCCTTCTGGGAGGTCCTCCAGGAGCACGAAGGCGATACACGCCCGCTGCAGACGTTCATCTCCGAAGGCTATTTCCGGCTCATCCGCAACTTCCAGCGCTTTGGCTGGCTCGTGCCCTTCCTGTTCGGTGCCTCGCCGGCGGTCTGCAAATCGTTTACCGACAGCGAGCGCGCCGATTTCCATGAGTTCGACAGCAAGACGCTCTACGAGCCCTTCGGCACGTCGCTGCGCATGAGTGACGTGGGGTACAAGAACAATGCCCAGGCGGCACTGAACATCTCCTACGATGACCTGGACCGTTACGTCGACAGCCTGGAGCGGGCCATTCACACCCCGGATCCCGAGTGGGCGCGGATCGGCGTGCGCGTGGACGGGCAGTGGCGTCAGCTCAATGCCAACACGCTGCAAATCGAGAACGAGTACTACAGTTTCGTGCGGCCCAAGGCCGTGGCCCGTTCCGGCGAGCGGCCTTCGAGCGCGCTGCGCCGGGCCGGCGTGGAATACATCGAGATCCGCGCGCTGGATCTGGACCCGTTCTCCCCGGTGGGCGTGAACACCTCCCAGTTGCATTTTCTGGAGGCCCTGCTGGTCTACTGCCTGCTGGAGGACTCACCCCCCATCTCCGCGCGCGAGCAATGCAGCATCAACCACAACCAGGGCCAGGTCGCGCGCTACGGGCGCGATCCGGAACTGATGCTGGACCGCGGCGGCGAGCGCGTACGACTGCGCGACTGGGCCGGGGCCATCTGCAGGGACCTCCAGGCCATTGCCGAGCTGCTGGACCAGACCCGGCCGGACACGCCCTACGGCGACGCCGTACGCGCGTACAGCGCCAGCGTGGCGGACGCCGATCGCACCCCTTCGGCCCGGATCCTTGAGCAGATGCGCGCCAGCGGTGAGAGCTTCATCGCGTTCGCCATGCGCCAGTCACGGGAGCACGAGCAGGCGTTCAAGCATCATCCCCTGGACCCGGATACCCGCGACCGCCTGGTGCTGGCCGGCCACGCCTCCCACGAGCAGCAGCAGGCCATCGAGGCGGCGGACGCGGTCCCGTTCGAGACGTATCTGGAGCGCTACTTCCGCGGCGCAGCCGCCACGTCGACCTCTCACTCCGGCGGGTAGCCCGTGAGCTCCACGTAGCCGCGGCCGTCGGGGCTGCCGTTGTCGCCCGAGACGCGCACAGCACCCTCCCAGTAGCGAAACGCGCCGCTGAGGGCCTGATTGTCGACAACCGCTGCGACCACCAGGTCCAGTTCGTGGTCCGGAATCCGCAGCCGCCACTCCACCGGGTAGCGGCGCCCCTCGGGGCCGCGCCAGCGCCGCTGCGGGGTGACGCTGACGTCGTCTGCGCTCAGGCGGGCGGCGCCGCCGTCCTCGGCCACGACAACACCCGCACTGCGGGGGTCCGGCTCACCGTCCGGCCCGCGCAGCTGGTAGAACATGACATCGCGGCCGTCGTCGAGCTGCAGCGCAAACCAGTCCCAGCCCTGCTGCTCCGGGCCCATGCTGCTACTGCCCCACTCCCGATCGAGCCACGCGGTGCCGCTGACCGTATGGTTCTCCCCGCCCACGCGCACTGTCCCGTCGGCGGCCAGGCGCGTATAGGAGTAGTAGCG
>JAWOFB010000387.1:0-4019 GCA_046482445.1 Ectothiorhodospiraceae bacterium
CACCCGGGGATCTGCTCTGGTTCCCGATCACCGCGTTGATCGGCATCACCATGGTCATCGCCGTGGCCAAGCTGCTGCCGCAGTGGCGCTTCCTGCAGTACCTGGGCGAGATCACCCTGCTCATCTACGGCCTGCACGGGATCTTCTACCATTTCGTGAACATGCCACTGGCCAAGGCGGTGATGCCGCACATCCCGGATCACGGCTGGTCGGTCTTCCTGTTCACCACGGCGGGCACCGCCGTGAGCGTGGCCGTGTGCATCCCGGTGGCCCTGTTCATCGCCCAGTACATGCCACTGGTCGCGGGCCGGGCGCCAGCGCCCAAGACAGCGCTGAAAGCGGCCGCCTGACCGCGCGGCGACACGGTTAACCCCTGCCGCCGGCGCCGGCGGCAGGCTTATCCGAGGTTGCTCTTGCGGTCGTGTCAGGACGGGCCTAATGTCCCGTGCCAACTGTTCGTACGATGGCATGATAAGGAGCTTACGCGGTTCCGCAGCCCGAATCGGGCACGAAGCAGCACCCGACAAACAACCGGATGGGGACCATTCATGGCTATCGACACCACGCCGTTCGCGCCTGCCGGCGCCTGGCAGTTCCACAATCCCGTCCGGGTCCATGCCGGCCGCGGCTGCCGCAACGAACTGGCGGAGTCACTGCGCGACGGCTCGCTGCTGGTCGTCACCACGGCGCGCGGTGGCCGGCAGTTTGCCGATGATCCAGTGCTGGGGACGCTCCCGCGGCACAACCGCGTGACCTGGGTGGACACCGTGACGGAAAATCCGGGGCTCACCTTTCTGGACGAGGTCAGTGACGGCCTGCGTGGTCAGACCTTCGATGCCGTCATTGCCTTTGGCGGCGGCAGTGCCATGGACGCCGGCAAGGCGGTCAACCGCGCGCTGGCAGCAGAGCACGGCACGGGCCTGAGGGCACTCATTGACGATCCGTCCCTGGCGGCCGCCCACCGCGTGCCGCTGTACGCGATCCCGACCACCGCCGGGACCGGCAGCGAGGTCACCCCGGTGGCCACGATCTGGCACCACGAGCAGCGCAAGAAGCTGTCTCTGGGCGGCGCTTTTGCGCAGGCGGCGTTTGTGGACCCGGCGCTCACCGATGCCCTGCCCGAGGGCCCCACCCTGTCCACCGGACTGGATGCGATCAATCAAGCGGCCGAGTCCATCTGGAACCGCAACGCCACGAGCGTCACCCTCGCCCTCGCCACGCGTGCCCTGCAGCTGGCCTTTCCAGCCCTGCCGGCGCTGATCGACGGAACGGGCGGTGACCGCGAGCGCGACCGTATGGCCGAGGCCAGCCTGCTTTCGGGCCTGGCCATCAGCAACACCCGGGTTGCCCTGTGTCATTCGGCGTCGTACCCGATCACGGCGCACTTCGGCGTCCCCCACGGCCTGGCCTGCGCGTTCACCATGCCCGCGGTGCTGCGCCACAATCTGCGGGCGGACGACGGACGCTTCACGGACCTGGCGCGGGCGCTCACCGGCGAGACGGACACCACGAGCCTCCTGCGCTACTTCGACACGTTGCACGAGCGCCTGGACGTCCGCCGCCGGGTCACGGCCAGCATCCCGGACCTGGATGCCCTGCTGGCCCTGGAAGACGGCATGTATACACCCGGGCGGCCGGACAACAACCTGGCGCCCCTGGAACCCGGGGACGTGACCCAGGTCCTGCGCTCGGCATACGGGGCGACGGGCTGAAGGGGCGACCGGAGCCAGCTCCGCCGCCTGTCACCGCAGGCGATGGACACGATCACGATTCCGGGCGGGAGATTCGGTCTTGCGACAGCTGCTACTCATTCTCGGGCTCACGCTTGTCCCCGGCAGTCTGCCGGCTGTCGAGGGAGCGCCGTATTCGTACGTGGGTGCCGGGGGCTCCCTTTTGCCGCTGAACCCGGCCACAACTGACAACGCGGACACCGAGGGCGGCTACCTCAAGGCCGGTCACATGATTACGCGGCAATTCGGGTTCGAAGTGCGTGCCACGCGCACCAATACGGAGCCGGTGGCAATCGACGGCCGGGACGCCGAAGTCGATCTCAACCTGGATTCCGCCGTGAGCGCCTTCGCCCGCTGGCACCTGAGTCAGCAGGGGGACTGGGCCATGTACCTGTTACTCGGGGGCACGACGGCCAAGGCACGGCTCGATGGCAACGGCGCGCCCGCTTCCGAGCGCGAGGCAGACTGGAGCATTGGCGTAGGTGTCGACCTCTATGGCACACCCCGTGTCGCTCTTACCGCCGACGTGGTCCGCTATGTGGATGCCGACGCCTTCGACCTGTGGGGCGGCAACCTCGGACTGCAGCTACGCTTCTGATCAACAGGCGAATAGATACTCCTGGAACCCGTTGCGTAGCAGCACCGAGCGCTCCAGATGCCAAGCGGGTAAGCCCTTCTGCAAGGCTCCGCTACTGATCCGCGCCGGCGCCCGTCCGGGATCGTCCGTAGCCCATGGGAGCGCCCGTATGCCGTCCGCGACCAGTTCGTAGCCGACCGGTTGCGACGGAATGCGCTCGTCGCGGTAGGCCACCAGGGCATGCAGCCGGGCACCGGGCGCGGCCAGGGCCGTCAACCGCTGCGCCAGCCGCTGCAACTGCGCCGTGGACAGGTATTCCGGGAAGTCCCAAACCAGGAACAGTTGCGTCCCTGCAAACCAGTGCTCCGGCAACAAGGAAGCCAGTGCCGCGTCATCGGCGGCTTCTTCGTCCCCGGCCAGCCGAACCAGGGCGTCGGCAATGCCCACCCGGCACGGATACTGGGCCAAAGAGTTGATCGTGGCAGCACGCGCCGGCCCCAGATCCAGCACCGTGAGCCGCTCTCCCGCGCGCAGCCCCTCCAGAGCCTGGTCGAGCAACGGCGCTGCGAATGCCGATGGCATGACTCTCCCGTCCAACTGCGCCTGCTGCTCAGCGACCATGGTCCTCTCGTTTTACCGCAGCGGCTCAGGTGCTATTGGTAGTCTTGCCGGATCCCCCACTGGTGCTGGCGGCGGCGCTCGAACTGGTCGCCGAATTACTATCCGCCGTCTTGCTGCTAGCGGCATCGGGCCCGGAGGCACTTGCCGATGCACCGGCGCTCCCCGCTTTCTGGCCACCGCCGCTGTCGCGCGCGGCGCTGCCGGAGCGACGCCCGCCCACGGCCGCTTCCACGGCCTGGGGATCCATTTCGATGGCACCACGGAAATGAGCACCGTCCTCGAGACTGATCCGGGGCGCCGTGACGTTGCCCTGCACTCGGGCTGAACTGCGGATACTCACGCGCTCGCTGCCGTAGATATCGCCGTCAACACGCCCGTCCACCACGACAGTGTGGGCGTAGATGGTTGCCTCAAGCTGCCCCTTGTTACCGATGGTCAGGGCATTGTCACGCAACTCGACCGTCCCGGTGACACGGCCCTCGATCACCAGATCCTCCTCACCCTTGAGCGTTCCGTCGATGTGGATGGACGGCCCGACCACGGCGGCCTCGCGGCTGCGGGCGGTCTCCGGGCCGGGTGGCTGCCAGTCCGGTGCCACCGGTCCCACCCCGTCGCCCTCGGACAAGCCTTGCCGTTCCAGTTCCGCATCGGACTCGCCGGACGTGCGCCGGCCCTTGTCGAACATGGCCATGATCGTTCCTCCCTCGCACCTGTGGTGACTGTTCTACCGCCCGGATCCTCCGGCCTGCGGACATCCGTTCACAGTACCGCGCAACGGCCCGGTGCGCACCTGTTGGGAACCGACAACAACGCTTGGAACACGGTCCCTGGCGCAGTCTACTCCCGGCGTGGAGTGTAGAATACGCGTTTTGTCTGCATCGACCTGTCATGAACCGATTCCTTGCCAACCGCGAAGCGGGCCGCCGGCGCCTGGACGGGACCGCGATCTTCTTCGTGGCGCTGGCGCTGGTAACCGGCGGCGCGACCGCCTGGCTGCACGGCGGCCACGCGGTCGTCGGCAGCCTCGCGCGGACTGCCGGCCTGCTCGCCTGGATCACGCCGGTCCTCCTGGGGGCCCTGCTGCTCGGGGC
>JAWOFB010000404.1:0-3533 GCA_046482445.1 Ectothiorhodospiraceae bacterium
CAGTCCGGCGCCGGGTCGATGTAATGGGACTCCAAGGCACCCGACGGGTCCGACCAAGCGACCTCAATGGGATAACTATCGGGGCCAAGACCCGACGCCTCGAAGTCCAGCATGCAAGGCAGATCAGACATGGCGCTCGCTCTCCTCGGCGAGTGTCTCCACGGTCTCGAACGTGCCTTCCGGGCGGTCGAGGCGCTGGTGGTTCTGTCGCCGGAGTTCCTGTGCGCCGTGATAATCCCCCCGGCCGACGGCCCGAACCGCGCCGGTGCCCGTGCTCACACCGGCAAGCCCCAGACCGATTACCGCGCGTGTGCGGTCGGGCGCGTGCCAGCGATAGGCGACGTGGTGGTGGCCATGAATGATGACCCGCGCACCCATCGCCTCGGCGAGTTCGTCGAGGATGCGAAACCCCATGGGGTGACAACTCGGCG
Organism: Ectothiorhodospiraceae bacterium; assembly: GCA_046482445.1. Lineage (GTDB taxonomy): Bacteria > Pseudomonadota > Gammaproteobacteria > Nitrococcales > Aquisalimonadaceae > Aquisalimonas. The sequence continues at coordinate 432 of JAWOFB010000404.1, forward strand.
CCTCGTGGGTGACGAGGATATCCGCTCGCTGGTCCCAGAGAGCCTCGATGTCTTCGAAGTAGATCGCGGCCTGGCGCTTGAGAGGCGGGCCACCCCGAAACCGCGTGTGCTTCGGCGTTGCATGCGTGAGGGCCTCACGCGTGCTGAATCGCGGCTCACCATCGCCTTCATGCGGGTTCCACACCTTGCCCTGGAAGTGCCCGCCCAGACCGGCAATGCGGACACCGCCGACGTCCACCACACGGCCGTGCAGGTCGTACGCCGCCAGTCCCGAGTCCACCAGGTTCGTGTACCAGGCTTGCGTATCCACATCATGGTTGCCGTGGATCCAGTAGATCGGCGTCGCGCTCGCAGCCGGGGCAACCGCCTCATCGAGCGGCCGATCGAGATTGTAATCACCGATCAGGATCATCGCCGTGGGACGCTCCTCAACGGCGACCCGATTGAGCGGCTCGAACACGCCGTGCGGATCACCGGCGAAGTACAGCTTCTCCAGCGCGGCATCATCCATCGTTTGCTCCCTCTTCTCTCACGGGCGCAGTAGCGGCTACCGCCAGCACCCAGTCGGGATCAAACCCCGGCACGGGCTCGATCCCCTCATAACCCCGGGGATTGGCCACGACGCGGCACCCATGGATGGTCGTATCCACCGAGTCGTGGGTATGGCCGTGGATCCACAAGGCCGGGCGGATCTCCTTGATCAGTGCACTGAGATCGGAGCCGTACGAGAACGACAGCGCCGGCCCATCAGGCCCTGCCGGCGGATACGGGGCGTGATGCGTCACCACGACCGGGGTCATACCCTCGGCATGCGCGCCCAGCACGGCCTGCTCGATGAAGGTCCTGGACTCCCTGTGCAACCGGTACGCGGCCTGCGGCAGGAAGCGGTCCACATACGGCGCGCTCTTGGTCCCACAGCGGATGCGGTGGAAGTCATTCATGGTATTGCGGGCAACGCGCAGGGCCTCGGGGTCGCCCTGGTTGAAATCCGTCCACAGTGTCGCGCCGATGAAGCGGACAGACCCGACATCCACTGCACTGTTCTCCAGCACGTGAACGTTGTCGGCGCCGCGATTTGCAAGCTCCTCGCGGAGCTTGGCGGGTAGTCGCTGCGGTGAGCCGCCTTTGTAGAACTCATGGTTCCCACAGATGTGGATCACGGCGCGAAACGAGGCCGCATAGCGGGCCGCGAAGAACGTAGCCTGACGATCCACGTCAACGTCGCCGGCGAGGATGAGCACGCGCTCGCGGTCACTCTCCGTGCACCCGACCCGAAATGCCGGGTCGTTTTTCTTTTCGCCCCGTCCCGCAACCTCGAGGTGCAGGTCACTCATCACGCGCAGATCCATAAATCCCTCCGACTGAACCCTTTTTAATCCGTGCCATCTCGACGATCCGGCGTTTCTGGCGTTTTATTTCACACTGAAGGATGGCGACCATGGCCTCGCAGTAGGCGATCAGACCGGCCTGCGACAACGCGCCTCGCCCATCGCGGTCCCCTCGGCGGGGTGAATCCGCCTTTGCGAGCGCGCGGTGATATTGCGCCTCAGCGCGATACATACCACCGGACACGGCCCAGGCCAGGCCGCAGTGAAGACCAGCGGCCCGCAGTCGGGCGTCGAGATCGAGCCGCGCAATACGCCCATTGCCGTCACGGAACGGGTGGATGTAGAGCAGCCGATGGTGAGCACACAGCGCATCGATGACGGCAACGGCCGTCGAAGAAACCGCGCCGGTGTTATACGTCGCCGCCCAATGCGCCATTAACCGGGGCACTTCTGCTGCGGACGGCGCTATATGGTTCGCCACAGCGACGTCCACGTTCCGAAACCCACCAGAAGGTTGTCCATCAAGCACACCATGGGCGGCCAACCATTGGTGTGCCCGGCACAGGGCCTCCACCCACTGGCTCGGGTCACCTCCCGCGGTTCCGGTCAGACTCTCCCGCGCCTGCCGCAAGGCGCGGAACGCGTTAGTACCACGGCTGTGAACCCCAGTGAGTCCCTCGATGCGGTTGGAGGCAATCAGATCGACCGCCTTCGTCCGTTGCCGCAGACCGAAGCCGTGCTCGGGCGGAACCGCGATGCCCAGTGTCCGATCCTCCTCGACCATGTTCTCGACATGCCGGTGCAACGGCACGAGGGCCGGATCGCTCGTAGCGGGCCGCGGTGGCGTTAAACGATGATCCATGATTCGCCTCCTCAGAGCGGCGTTTCCCGCCGAGTCACCTCGAACCGCGTCCGCCCGGCGCGCCCCATAGCGGCATGACCCTGTCGCCGTCTGGAGCTGACGGCTACCAGTAGCGACTACCTGCGATTTCGGGGCATAAGCTCGGCTGGCCGCCGCGGAGACGGTCGGGCCGTTTCACGGCAGCCGATACGGAGAGCGAGTGGCCGCCACAGGGCCGGCAAGAGTCGAGACAGAACTTCAAAGTGACACCCCCAAACGCAGCGAAGCCGGGCGGGGCCCGGCTTCGCATGGACACATAACATGGACGAACGCGCGGCTCCCGCTACCTCTGGGATATTCGGGGTTCTTCCTCTATCGGTTGCCGCACGTCTACGTTCATGGCGATGTGCTCTCGTTGGGTTCGTGCACCTTATTGAAGCTAGCAAGAGCACAAGCCCCTGCCAACCCCCGACTTCCGAGCGGGCATCACGGTCGAGTCCGAGCTCGACGGACACCACGAACAACCGCTCACAACGCCTCCAAATTGCTCCAGGAATCGCAAAAATCAGCTTGGTCCGGGGTCAGCGCCGGAAAGTCAAAACAGAATCGTGGCGAGGCGATTTTGAGCGATAAAGACCCCCACCATCGCTTTACACGAGGCGAACTAGACTCAAGCTTCGGGGCGAGCCCCAACCTGCGCGATAGTCCATTCAACAGGTGGAATCCAGTCCGCGTCGGCCCTGGCAACCCTGACGAACAGGGGGTCGGCCTGGGCCCTCTAGTCGCCGTAACGGCGTCAATCAAATCCAATGAAGTGAAGTCTGACTGACCCTCCTGAAAGGGGGTGTGACACGCGGGCTCGTTACAACGGGGGTTTACAACGCCTTCCGCTGTGAAAATGCAGAACGCCCTACGGTACATCTTCAAGGGTGT
>JAWOFB010000013.1:0-3039 GCA_046482445.1 Ectothiorhodospiraceae bacterium
GCTGGCGCCGCCCACCAGCACCAGTGGGGCCCGCGCCCACAGCGCCCGGAAATCCCGGCGGAGACCTCCGGCGGCGATGAGCAGGAGCAACGGCGCCGCCAGGGTCAGGCGCAGCATGGCCACGGCCAGTGGTGAGGTGTCCGTGCCCTGGTACAGGAACTGCGACGCCGGTCCGGCCGTGCCCCACAACACGGCGCCGGCAAGGACCAGCGCCAGGGCAACGGGCGAGGTGGGGCGTTTGCCGTTGGTCATGACGGGCTTCACACGAAAAAGCCCGGCGCGGTGGCCGGGCTCGTCTCAGGGGATGGTCGCCGTTACTGGCCGTACTTCGCCTTGGCTTCCTGGCGCCGGCGGTGCAGCACCGGCTCCGTGTAGCCGTTGGGCTGCTCCCGGCCCTTGAACACTAGATCCTTGGCGGCCTGGAAAGCGACACTGCTGTCAAAATCCGGGGCCATGTTGCGGTAGCTCGGGTCACCTGCGTTCTGCCGGTCCACCACCTGTGCCATGCGCTGCATGGTCTCGGTGACCTGGGCCTGCGACACCACGCCGTGGTAGAGCCAGTTGCTGATGAGCTGACTGGCAATGCGCAGCGTCGCGCGATCCTCCATGAGGGCCACGTCGTTGATGTCCGGGACCTTGGAGCAACCCACGCCCTGGTCGATCCAGCGCACCACGTAGCCCAGGATGCCCTGCAGGTTGTTGTCTAGCTCCTGCTGCACGGCCTCGGCGGACCAGGACGGCTCCGGCTCCACGGGCACCGTCAGTAGATCATCCAGGCTGGCACGCGGGCGGTCCTTGAGTTGCGCCTGCACTGCGTGGACGTCCACCTGGTGATAGTGGATCGCGTGCAGCGTCGCCGCTGTTGGCGACGGCACCCAGGCCGTGTTGGCGCCGGCCTTCGGGTGACCGATCTTGGTGGCGAGCATGTCCTTCATCTTGTCCGGCTTGGGCCACATGCCCTTGCCGATCTGGGCGTGCCCCTTGAGCCCGCACTCCAGGCCAATGTCCACGTTCCAGTCCTCGTAGGCCTGGATCCAGGGCTCGCCCTTGATGTCGTCCTTGCGCTTGAACGGACCCATTTCCATGGAGGTGTGGATCTCGTCGCCGGTGCGGTCCAGGAATCCGGTATTGATGAAGATGATGCGGTCGCTGGCCGGGCGCAGGCACTCCTTGAGGTTCACCGTGGTGCGCCGCTCTTCGTCCATGACGCCGATCTTCAGCGTGCTCCGGGGCAGGCCGAAGGCGTCCTCGACGCGGTTGAGGATGTCGCAGGCGAACTGCACTTCCTCGGGCCCGTGCATCTTGGGCTTGACGATGTACAGGCTGCCGGTGCGCGAGTTGGTGAGCGGTCCGTTGCCCTGGCGGTCGTGGACAAAGCCCAGGGTGGTCATGACCGCATCCAGCATCCCTTCGGGGATCTCGTTGCCGTCGCCGTCGAGCACCGCCGGGGTGGTCATGAGATGGCCGACGTTGCGCACCAGCATGAGGGCACGGCCGTGCAGCGTCAGGCTACCGCCGTCCGGCGCGGTGTAGTGGCGGTCGGGATGCAGGGCCCGGGTGATGGTCCGGTCGCCCTTGGCCACCTTCTCCTCCAGGTCGCCGCGCATCAGCCCGAGCCAGTTGCGGTAGACCAGGGTCTTGTCCTCGCCGTCCACGGCGGCGACGGAATCCTCGCAGTCCATGATGGCGGTCATGGCGGACTCCACCACCACGTCCTTGACCCCGGCCGCGTGGTCCCGGCCCACCGGATCGCTGCTGTCGATCTGAATCTCCAGATGCAGGCCGTGGCGTCGGAGCAACACGGCACTCGGCGCCGTCGCCTCACCCTGAAAGCCGACGAACTGCACCGGGTCCTGGAGACCGGTGTCACCGTCACCGGTGGTGATCACGAGCTTGCCGTCGCGGACCGCATAGCCGCGCGCGTCGGCGTGGCTGCCGCTGGCCAGCGGTGCGGCGTCATCGAGTACCCGGGCGGCGTGCCGAACCACCTCGGCGCCGCGGCGGGGATTGTATTCGGTGCCCTTCTCCAGGCCGTTGTCCTCGGGGATGATGTCGGTCCCGTAGAAGGCGTCGTAGAGGCTGCCCCAGCGCGCGTTACCGGCGTTCAGGGCAAAGCGCGCGTTGCTGATGGGCACCACCAGCTGCGGCCCGGCGACCTGGCCGATCTCCGGGTCGACGTTACTCGTGGTTACCTGGAAATCGTCTCCCTCGGCAAGGAGATAGCCGATGTCCTTGAGAAACTGCTTGTACGCGGCATGATCGTGCGCCTGGTGGGCCCGCTGGCGGTGCCAGTCGTCGATCTGTTCCTGGAGGCGGTCGCGCTTGGCCAGGAGTTCCCGGTTGCGCGGACCCAGCTCGTTGACCAGGGACTCAAGCGTCTGCCAGACGGTCCCCGGTTCAATCCCCGTGCCGCGGGTCATCTCGTCGGCGACCAGCTGGTGCAGTTCCTTTGCAATCCGGAGACTTCCTTCCTGCACTCGTTCGGTCATGCTGCGACTCCTCGTTGGTGCCTCGCGCGCCTTCCCAAGGGTGGGTGGTACGCCTGTGGTTACAGGTGACGCATAAGGGTAACGCATCCGCCCGGTTGATTCATGCGTCGGGCCTGCACTGGGGATTTGTACAGTGCTAGACTCGGTCGGGTCTGCGACTGCAACGGTGGAGGCGAGCATGGCAACAGCGGCGAAGGAGGCCGTAGCGGACGGCGGCAGCGATCCGGTCAACCGCCTCGCCCAGCGCCTGCAACGCAAGTACGGCGGCCGCATCACCGGGCAGCTGGTCACGCCGGCCCGTGATGCCCGCTACCAGGCCATGCCGGATGAGCTCGACGCACGCCTGCGGTCCGCCCTGGTCGAGCGCGGCATTAGCCAGTTGTACAGCCATCAGCGTCGGGCGTGGGACAGCATCCGCTCCGGGCAGCACACCGTGGTGGTCACCCCTACGGCCTCGGGCAAGACGCTTTGCTATAACCTGCCGGTCCTCCAGGACGCCCTCCAGGGCGGCAGCAAGGCCCTGTACCTGTTTCCCACCAAGGCGTTGTCC
>JAWOFB010000171.1:0-3887 GCA_046482445.1 Ectothiorhodospiraceae bacterium
CGACACTTCCTGGCCAGGAAGTGTCGGCACTGCTCGGTCGCATGCCCTCGGCTGTGGGCTACCAGCCGAGGAGATGGGTGTCCTCCAGGAGCGCATTACGTCCACCAAGACCGGTTCCATCACCTCCATCCAGGCGGTCTACGTCCCGGCGGACGACCTCACCGACCCGTCGCCGGCGACCACGTTCGCCCACCTGGACGCCACCGTGGTGCTGTCGCGCGATATCGCCTCGCTGGGTATCTACCCGGCGGTGGACCCGCTGGACTCCACCAGTCGCCAGCTCGACCCGCAGATCATCGGCAACGAGCACTACGACACGGCCCGTGCGGTCCAGGGGACGCTGCAGCGTTACAAGGAGCTCAAGGACATCATCGCCATTCTCGGCATGGACGAGCTCTCCGAGGACGACAAGCTGGCCGTGGCCAGGGCGCGCAAGATCCAGCGCTTCCTGTCCCAGCCGTTCTTCGTCGCCGAGGTGTTCACCGGTTCGCCGGGGACGTACTGCTCGCTCAAGGAGACCATCCGCGGTTTCCGCGGCATTGTCGACGGCGAGTACGACGATATTCCGGAGCAGGCCTTCTACATGGTCGGCACCATCGACGAGGCCGTCGAGAAAGCGAAGAACCTGTAAATCAGCCGCATAGGTGCCCGAATGGCCAATACCATGCATCTGGACATCGTCAGCGCCGAAGAGGCCCTGTTCGGGGACGAGGTCGAGTTCGTCGTGGCCCGCGCCACCGAAGGCGAACTCGGTATCATGCCGCGGCATGCCCCGCTCATGGCGCGCCTTCAGCCCGGCGAGGTCCGTGTCCGCATGGCCGGCGGCGAGGAGCAGTTCTTCTACGTCTCCGGCGGCATGCTTGAAGTCCAGCCGCACGTGGTCACCATCCTCGCCGATACGGCGGTGCGAGCCCACGACATCGACGAAGCGGCGGCCAAGGAAGCCCAGCGTCGCGCCGAGGAAGCCCTGCGGGACCGCGAATCGGACGTGGACTACGCCCGGGCGCAGACCGAGCTCGCTGCTGCCGCGGCGCAGTTGCGCGCCCTCCAGAACCTGCGCAAGCGGGGCAATCGCTAGCCTGCGACCCGGTACGAGGGGCAATTGACCGTGGCTGAATTTCGCCCGCTCCACGTGGTCGTCCTGGCTGCGGGCCAGGGCAAGCGCATGGTCTCGGACACCCCCAAGGTGCTGCACCGGGTGGCCGGTCGGCCCATGCTCCAGCACGTTCTGGATACGGCAGCGGCCCTCGAGCCTGCCCGTGTCCACGTCGTCCACGGCCACGGTGGCGACGTCGTGCGGCATGCCCTGCCGGACGCGGGTGTTGCCTGGGTCGAGCAGCCGGACCAGCTGGGGACCGGCCATGCCGTTGCCCAGGCCCTGCCGGATATCCCCGACACGGCGTTGGTCCTGGTCCTCTACGCCGACGTCCCGCTGGTCACCTCCGACAGCCTCTCGCCCCTGGTGGCCGCGGCCGCGCACGGCCCGGCCATTCTCACCGTGGATCTGCCGGATCCCAGCGGTTACGGCCGGATCGTTCGCAATAACGCCGGCGCCGTGCTGCGCATTGTGGAAGACAAGGATGCCACCGCTTCCGAGCGCGCCATCACCGAGACCAATACCGGCCTGATGGCCGCCCCGGCCGGTGCCCTGCGCGACTGGCTCGCACGTTGCGACAACGCCAACGCCCAGGGCGAGTACTACCTCACCGACGTGATCGCCCATGCCGGAGACGACGGCGTAGCCACGGCGGCGAGGCAAGCGCGCGACGCCGGCGAGGTGGCGGGGGTGAACGACCGGATTCAACTCCAGGCGGTGGAGCGCGCCTACCAGTATCGCCAGGCCCTGGCGTGTCTGCGTGCCGGGCTCGGCCTCGCCGACGCCAGCCGTTTCGATCTGCGGGGCGAGCTAACCTTTGGTCGCGACTGCGAGCTGGACGTGGGCGTCGTGCTCGAGGGGCGTGTGACGCTGGGGAATGACGTGCACATAGGACCCTACGCCCATATTCGCGACACCGTTATCGAGGATGGCGCTGTCGTCGCCAGCCATACCACAATCGATGGGGCCTGGCTGGGACCTGGCGCCGAAGCCGGGCCCTTCGCGCGCCTGCGCCCGGGGACCGAGCTCGGCGCCGGGGCCCGAGCCGGGAACTTCGTCGAAACCAAGAAGGCCAGCATCGGCCCCGGGAGCAAGGTGAATCACCTGAGCTACATCGGTGACGCCACCCTGGGCCATGACGTGAACGTGGGCGCGGGCACGATTACCTGCAATTACGACGGCGTCGCCAAACACGAGACGGTGATCGGGGATCGCGTCTTTATCGGTTCCGACACGCAGCTCGTCGCGCCTGTGCGCGTTGGTGATGACGCCGTGCTCGGCGCCGGCACGACGCTCACCCGCGACGCCGAAGCAGAGAGCCTGACGGTGACCCGCGCGCAGCCGCGGACCATCCCGGGCTGGGCGCGCCGGCGGCGCGGCTAGTCCGGGGCCGACAGGCAGCGACAAGGAGACTCCTCATGTGTGGAATCGTCGGGGCCGCCGCCGAGCGCGATGTCGCCCGCATCCTGCTGGAAGGGCTCAAGCGCCTGGAGTACCGGGGCTACGATTCAGCAGGCATGGCCGTGGCTGACGCCAGCGGCGCCATCGACCGCCGGCGTGCGGTCGGCAAGGTGAGCGCCCTGGAAGAGGTCCTGGCGGACGCACCCCTGACCGGGCATACGGGCATCGCGCACACCCGCTGGGCGACCCACGGCCGTCCCAGCGACAGCAACGCCCACCCCCACATGGCCCGCGGCCGCGTGGCGCTGGTGCACAACGGCATCATCGAGAACTACGAGACACTGCGAACCGAGCTCGAGGCGGACGGCTACACCTTCGAGTCCGAGACGGACACCGAAGTCCTAGTCACGCGCATTCACGCGCGCATGAGCAGCGGCGAGGACCTGCTCACCGCGGTGCGCGCCATGACCGCGGGCTTGGATGGCGCCTATGCCTTTGGCGCCATGGCCACCGACGAGCCGGGCCGTCTGGTGGCGGCGCGCCGCGGCAGTCCGCTGGTCATCGGTCTGGGCATCGGCGAGAACTTCATCGCCTCCGACGTCTTCGCACTGGTGCCCGTCACCCAGCGGTTCATCTTCCTGGAGGAAGGCGACGTCGCGGACGTTCGGCGCGAGTCCGTGACCATCTATGATGCCGACGGCGAGATTGTCGATCGGCCGGTGCGCGTTTCCGAGATCTCGCCGGACGCCGTGGAGAAGGGCGGTTACCGCCATTTCATGCTCAAGGAGATTCACGAACAGGCGTCCGCCGTCAGCGAAACCCTGGAAGGCCGCCTCTCCCGCGAAGCCGTCCTCCCCGAGATCTTTGGTCCCGATGCCCGCCCCATCTTCGACCAGGTCCAGCGGGTACAGATTGTGGCCTGCGGCACCAGCTACCACGCGGGCCTGATCGCGCGCTACTGGTTCGAGGCCCTCGCCGGCCTGCCCTGCGACGTGGAAGCCGCCAGCGAGTTCCGGTATCGCCGGCACGTGGTCCAGCCGGGCACGCTGTTCGTGACCATTTCCCAGTCCGGTGAGACGGCGGACACCCTCGCCGCCCTGCGCGAGGCCAAGAACCTGGGCTTTGCCGCGAGCCTGGCCCTTTGCAACGTCCCCGAGAGTTCCCTGGTCCGCGAGTCGGACCTCACGCTCATGACGCGGGCGGGCCCGGAGATCGGCGTAGCCTCTACCAAGGCGTTTACCACCCAGCTCGCCGGCCTGCTCCTGCTGGTCGCGGGCCTGGGCCGGCGCCACGCCCTGGACGCCACGGCCGAGGCCGAACTGGTGGTCGCGCTCCACGATCTTCCCGCAGCCGTGGAACGGGTCCTGGAACTGGAGCCGCGCATCGCCGA
>JAWOFB010000302.1:0-4927 GCA_046482445.1 Ectothiorhodospiraceae bacterium
TGCGACGTTGGGCCTGTGCCTGGCGGACCGGGAACGCCGACGCCCCTTCGGCGGCGGTCTCCGGGCCAGCATGGATACGCTACGGGAATTCCTGTTCTCGGTGCTCATCGCTCCGGTACTGATGACGTTTCACGCGGGCTTTGTCATTCGCATCCTGTGCGGCCAGCGGGTGCGCTGGGATCCCCAGAACCGTGCGGGTCGTCGCATTGCCTGGTCGCATGCACTGCGGAGCGCGGGCAGCATCAGTGCCGTCGGCTTGCTCTGGGGGGTGGGTGCCTGGCTGGTCGCCCCGACGTTGTTCTGGGCCCTGACACCGGTGCTGGCGGGTTTCCTCCTGGCCCCGGTGCTCATCGTGGTATCCAGCCGCCCGGCATCCACCAAGCACCTTCAAACCCCCGCGGACAGCCGCCCCCCTGCTGTGCTCCGAGGCATCCCACAGCAACCAGCACGGATGCCCCGACCAGTCGCAACACCGCCCGCGCCCGCAGCGGCGGAGCGCCCCATGCCGATTCAGCGTCTGGACGCGGCCGCTGGCAGCCGCCCCTCGGTTCGCGAGCAAGCCGCAACGTCCTGAACGCGGTGACGACGGCGGCGGAGTCATCGGGTTCGCTGGACACCGGATCCCCAAACGACAACGGGTGCACGGCGATCGCCGTGCACCCGTTCTCAGGCGCCTTCAGGGAGCCGGGATCAGCCGCTGGTGCGACCCTTGTTGAAGATCATGAACGCCAGGGAGAGTCCCAGCCACACGAGCCACGCCAGGTACCAGCCATTCAGACCGGGCTGGATGATGGCCATGCCCAGCAGCCCCGCCGCGATGACGTAGTAGAACATCGGGATCAGGGTCTTGCGGATGAGATCCCCCTCGCGACCCAGCAGGCCCACCGTCGCGGCGGCAGCCACCACGTTGTGCACCGTCACCATGTTGCCACCGGCGCCACCGACGGCTTGCAGGGACACGACCATGGAGGCACCGAACGACCCCAGACCGATCTGCTCGGCCGTGGAGATCTGGAACAGCGAGAACATCATGTTGCTCACGGTGTTACTCCCGGCCAGGAAGGCACCGAGACCGCCGATGAGCGGCGCGAACACCGGCCAGATGCTCCCGGTCAACGACGCCACGCCCTGGGCGAGCACCGCCGGCATGCTGGCCACGTCGGCCACACCGCCAACGCCCACGCCACTGGCCAGTGCCTCGCGGATGGCATTGACGTCCTCCAGGCCCTCGGGAGCGGAGTTGATGAACACCTGCACCATGGGCACGGCGAACAGCAGTGCCGGGGCCGCCGAGACGATGGTCTGACCGCCGGTCTTCCAGGCGTTGGCGTAGGAGCCGTGGGTCCACATCCTGTGCAGGAAGTAAGTAATCACTGACGCCACCAGCAGCACGAAACCGGGCAGGTACAACGGCTGGGAACTCGCATCGATCCCTGAGCCGAACAGGTTCGGGATGCTGATAGTGACAATGTCCGCCCGCAGGGCATTGGTCAGCGGCTCGATGGTCCGCGTGAGAACCAGCAGCAGCGCGACGATGACGTAGGGCGTCCAGGCCTGAACCTGGGTCAACTCGGAACCAGCCTGGCGCTGCGGCTGAACGGCATCCTGCAGACTACTGATCCACTCCGGCTGCCAACGGCTGCGGTCCTCGAAGTCGAACGTCTCCTTGGGCACCAGGAAGCCGGCCCGTGCCGCCGGCACCACCAGGGCCAGGCCGATCAGCCCACCGATGATGGACGGGAATTCCGGTCCGAGCAGCGCCGCAACCACGTAGTACGGCACCACGAAGGCCAGACCGGCAAAGAGCGCGAACGGCCACGCCTTGAGGCCCTCCACGAAAGACCGATTGGCACCGAAGAAGCGGGTTAGCATCGCGACCATGATCAGCGGGATGAACACACCAACCACGGCGTGGACCAATGCCACCTGCATGCCGATTTGCTGGAGATACGCTTCGAACGGCATACCGCCGGCCGCCTCGAGCATGCGCTCGGTCACGGCCTGGCCCTCGATGCCGCTGTTCACGCCCACCAGGATCGGGGTGCCGACAGCACCGAAGGACACAGCGGTGGACTGGATGATCAGCGCCGAGACCACGGCCGCCATCGCCGGGAAACCCAGGGCGACGAGCAACGGTGCTGCGATAGCCGCCGGCGTCCCGAACCCGGCCGCGCCCTCGATCAGGGCACCGAACAACCACGCCACGATAATGGCCTGGATCCGCCGGTCCGGCGAGATGTCCTTGAAGCCTTGCTGGATGGTGGCGATGGCGCCGCTTTCACGCAGCGTATACAAGAGCAGGATGGCGCCAAAGACGATGAACAGGATATTCAACGCCGTCACCACACCGTTGACCGTCGCACCCGCAACGACGTTGCCGTCGGTCCCCCAGAAGCCCAGGGCGACGACCACGGCCACTGCATAGGCCAGTGGCATGGCGTATTTCGCCGGCCATCGCAGTATCACCAGGAACAGGGCCACGGTTGCCAGCGGCAACAAGGCCATGAGGACCAGTAAACCCATACCCATAACGCTTTCTCCTCCGTTGCCCTTGCGCGGGGCTTATGCTTGGTTGGAGCGAAACGGCATCCCCCGGGGATGCCCACATGCGGGAGTCGCACCCCCGAATGCCCGGTTGCCGGCCAATCCCACGGGCCGGCGCACGTACGGCGCGAACGCCTAGCCGGTCGCCGCCGCCGGGGCGGCGACCGTACTGACCTCGTCGACCAGGGCCAGAATGGACCGGTACGGGATTCCCGCGTGCTGCGTGAGACCGATCTCACACGTGCGGGAATTGGAATACCCGGCCACACAACCGGCCACCTGTTCCGCCAGCCCGTTGAGCGCCGAGGCATTCAACTCCGGCGTGTTGAACCCCTTATCCCCGGCAAAGCCACAGCAATGGATATCCGGCGGCACCACCACCTCCTCGCAGCACGCGCGCGCCACGGCCAGGAATTTGTCGCTCAGCCCCATGCGGGTACTCGAGCAGGTCACGTGTACGGCGACCGGCTCGCGCTTGGGCGTAATCGCCAGGCGCGCCAGGGCATGGTCGTGGAGGAAGCCCACCGGCTCGTGGATGGTGAGTGGCGCAGTCAGCGATGACTGCATCTGCTGGGTACAGGGGCTGGTGTCGCAGATCACCGGGTAGCGCCCGCCTTCCGTCGCGGACCACAGCGTTGCCTCCAGTTCGGTCGCCTTGCGCTCGGCCGCCGCCGCCTGCCCCTTGGAAGCGAACATCATGCCGCAGCAACTGTGCTCGATGCCGTCCGGGATCACCACGCGATAGCCGGCCTTCTCCAGGACCGCCAGCGTGAGGTCCATGGTGGAGCGGCTGTCCGGTTCCTGGCGCGAGGCCCCAAACATGCGGGTGGCACAGGCCGGCAGGTACACCACGGTATCGGCGTCTGCCGCCGCGGAATCCGCGGCGCGGCGCAGGCTCCGAACCCGCGCAGCGCCCGGCATGGAAGGCAACCATTGCGGCAGGCGGTTGCCGCTCAAGCGCCGCGCGATACCCGTAATCCGGCCCATGTTCGTCGTCCCCACGGCGCGGTGCATGCCATTGGCAACACGCAGCACACCGCGCGCGGTGGCCGTCAAGCCGGCGAAATGGTCGGCCGCGAGCTGCGGCAGCGTGCCACCCTCGCCGGCCGCTTCCCGGCGCAGTTTGCGCACCAGCTCGCCGGTATTGATCCCCACCGGGCACGGCAGCGCGCACAGCCCCGTGGCCGCGCAGGTCTCGATGCCGTCGTAAGCATAGCCGTCCCACAGCGCTTTCAGGCGCTCCGCATCCTCGCCGGTTTCTTCCAGACGGGCGATCTCGCGCCGGACAACAATGCGCTGGCGCGGCGTCAGGGTCAGATCCCGGGAGGGGCAGACGGGCTCGCAGAAACCGCACTCGATGCAGCGGTCCACCAGCGGATCCGCCGCCGGCAACGGCTTGAGATTCTCCAGGTGGATGGTGTCGTTGCGGCTGAGCAGCACCTCCGGGCTGAGAAACCCTTCCGGATCGAACAGCCGCTTGACCGTCCACATGAGCTCGTAGGCCTCGTGGCCCCACTCCAGTTCCACAAACGGCGCCATGTTCCGGCCGGTGCCGTGCTCGCCCTTGAGCGAACCGCCGAACCGCCCCGCCACAAGCTGGGCAAGCTCGTCCATCATGCCCTGGTACCGGGCGACCTCGGCGGGGTCATCGAAGCCCTGCGGGAAGACGAAATGCAGATTGCCCTCCAGGGCGTGGCCGAAGAGGATGGCATTGTCGTAGCCATGGCGGCCGAGCATGTCGATCAACTCGGTGACGCCGGCCTCGAGATCCTCCATGGCAAAGGCGACATCCTCGATGACAACGGTGGTGCCGGTCTCGCGCACCGCGCCCACGGCCGGGAACATGCCCTTGCGGATCTTCCAGTACAGGGCATAGGTCTCCAGGTCCGTGGTGAACACCACCGGTGTCACGGTATTACTGCCCGCGAGCGCCTCGTGCGCGGCCTTCATGCGGGTCTCCAGAGTCGCCGCATCCTCCCCGCGCACATCGATGAGCAGGGCCGCCGCGCCGTCGGGCAAGCCCTGGAGGGTGGTCTCCATGCCCGGGGTGTCTTCCACCGAACGCAGAGCGGCCCGATCCATCAACTCCACGGCCGCCACGGGTGTCCCTGTGAGCGCCTTGAGCGCTGCCGTCGCGCGGCAGGCCTCGCCCATGGTCGGGAAGATGGCCAGGGTCGCCGCCTTGTGCGCCTCGTCGGGGACCGTGTCGTAAGTGATGGAGCTGATAAAGCCGAGCGTCCCCTCCGAGCCGATCATCAGATGCTTGAGGATCTCGATGCCGTCGTCGAAGTCCACCAGGCTGTTCAGGGCATAGCCCACGGTGTTCTTGAGCCGGTACTTGTGCCGGATGCGATCGGCCAGCGCGGTATTGTCCCGGGTCTCC
>JAWOFB010000331.1:0-8462 GCA_046482445.1 Ectothiorhodospiraceae bacterium
GAGCTGCGGCGACGCCGAGCGGATCCTGGCGCGCGTGGCGTTGCGCTCGGCGCGCCCCCGGGACCTGGAAGCGCTTCGTCACGCCCTGGAGCGACTGCCGGCCCTGCACCAGTCGCTCGCCGAGGCCGCCGCCGGGGAGCTTACTACCCTCGCGGGCGCCCTGACCCCCTGGCCGGAGACGACGGACCGGCTAAAACGCGCCCTTGTGGACCAGCCCCCCGTGCTGACGCGCGACGGCGGCATGATCCGCGCAGGCTACGATGCCGAGCTCGATGAACTGCGCGGGCTCAGCGGCGACGCCACCCGGTTTCTGGAGGACCTGGAAGCGCGCGAACGCGAGGCCACGGGCATCAGCACGCTGAAAGTCCGCTACAACCGCGTGCACGGCTACTACATCGAGGTCACCCGGGCTAACGCGGAACTGGTCCCCGAGCACTACACCCGCCGCCAGACCCTCAAGGGCACGGAGCGCTACATCACGCCGGAACTCAAGGCCTTCGAGGACAAGGCCCTGAGTGCACAAGAAAAAGCACTGGCCCGGGAGAAACAGCTCTACGATGAGTTACTGGAGTGGCTGGCCGAGGACCTGGCCGGGCTGCAGAGCGTGGCGGATGCCCTGGCCCGGCTGGATGCACTCAGCGCCCTGGCAGAGCGCGCCGACAGCCTCGACTACGCCCGCCCCCGGCTGGCGAGCCGTCCCGGCATCCGGATCGATCAGGGGCGCCACCCGGTGGTCGAACACACCCTGGATGCGGCCTTCGTGCCGAACGATCTGTCACTGGACGACGAAGGCCGCATGGTCATCATCACCGGGCCGAACATGGGGGGTAAATCCACCTTCATGCGCCAGGTCGCGCTGATCACCCTGCTCGCCCACGCGGGCAGTTTCGTACCGGCAGCCGCGGCGGAACTCGGACCCATAGACCGAATCTTCACGCGCATCGGCGCCTCGGACGACCTGGCCAGCGGCCGCTCGACCTTCATGGTGGAAATGAGCGAGACGGCCAACATCCTCAACAACGCCACCGCTGACAGTCTGGTTCTGCTCGACGAGATCGGCCGTGGCACCAGCACCTTCGACGGCCTGTCCCTGGCCTGGGCGGCGGCGACGTGGCTCGCCGACCGGTTGCGCGCTTTCACGCTGTTCGCGACCCACTACTTCGAGATGACCACGCTGCCGGAGTTGTGCCCGACGGCGCGGAACGTCCACCTGGAGGCGGTGGAGCACGGCGAGCAGATCGTGTTCCTCCACAGCGTCCGGGAAGGGCCGGCGAGCCAGAGCTACGGGCTACAGGTGGCGGCGCTGGCGGGTGTGCCGCGTGCGGTGATCGAGGCGGCGCGGGACAAGCTGGATGCGCTGGAGCGCGAGACGCGACGCCGGAGCGAACCGGCGGATCAGTTGACGCTTTTCCCCGCGGAGCCGGAAACCAGTGACGCGGAGAAGCGCCTCCAGGAAATCAATCCCGACGACCTGAGCCCGCGGCAGGCCCTGGAGCGCCTCTACGAGCTCAAGGGCCTGAGTCGCCAGTCCTAGCTGTCCTCCAGCCGGCTCAGGAGTTCGTCCGGGGCAACGAAGCCCGGATGCATGGTGCCGTCCTCGGTGACAATAGTCGGCGTCGCCTGCACCCCCAGGGTCCGGGCAAGTTCCAGCTGATCCCCGACGGGATTGTCACAGTCCCGAGAGGTTAACTCCCGACCCGCCTTGGCGCGGTCCATGGCCGCGTTGCGGTCGTCGGCACACCACACACTCACGGCCTTGTCGTAGGACTCGGAGCCCTCCCCGGCCCGCGGTATCTGGACATAGCGCACGGCGATACCCCGCTCCAGGTAACCGTCCATATTCTCGTGAAAACGTCGGCAGTAGGGGCAGTCGATATCGGTGAAGACCGTCACCGTATGGCGCACTTCCTCGTCGTCCGGGCGGTAGACGATCATGTTGTCTTCGCCGTGGTCCGCCAGCAGCTCCCGCCGAACGCCGGCACGAGCGTTGTCGGACAGGGATGCGCCGGTCTCCAAATCCCGTATCGAGCCCTGGATCAGATAGCGGCCATCCCCGCTTATATGGGCAATCTGGCCGTCGACCTGGACGCGGTAGATCTCCGGCAGCCGCGTCGCCTCAATCCGATCCGGTACCAGGCGCTCATCCAGCTCTTGCAGAGCCTCTGTGATGCGCTCGCGTGTGGCGTCAGAGACAGCGCCGCTGTCGCGCTCGGTGCTTTGCTCCGCTGCAACCAGCGAACCCGGTAGCAACGCCGCGAGCGCCATGGCAATCAGTCCCGCCCGAATGCAATCCCCCACTTTTGATCCTCCTTAAGTAAACGCTCAGCCACGAGGGTGGTGCTCCGCGTGCAGGTCATGGAGCCGCTGCCGGGCAACATGCGTGTAGATCTGGGTCGTGGACAGATCACTGTGCCCGAGCAGCAACTGCACGACACGCAGGTCCGCTCCGTGATTGAGCAGGTGTGTGGCAAACGAGTGCCGCAGGGTATGGGGTGACAGGGGTTTCTGGATACCCGCAGCCATGGCATGACGTCGGATCCGGTACCAGAACGCCTGCCGCGTCATGCCCGCACCGCGGCTGGTTACAAACACCGCTTCGCTCACCCGCTGGCCCAGAAGCCAGGGCCGCGCATCCCGATGGTAGAGGCGTAACCAGTCCAGGGCCGATTCGCCCAGCGGCACCAGTCGCTCGCGATCCCCCTTGCCGCGCACACGCACGACACCCTGGCGCGTGTTCACCCGGGCAACTCCCAGGCCCACCAGCTCGGAGACGCGCAGCCCGGTGGCATACAGGACTTCCAGCATGGTGCGATCCCGCAGACCGAGCGGATCGTCGGTATCCGGTGCCGCGAGAAGGGCCTCGACTTCCGTCTCGGTGAGGGTTCCCGGTAGCGCCTGCCCCGTGCGGGGCGACTCGACCTCGGCGGTGGGGTCTTCCGCCCGGTACCCCTCGCGCACCAGCCACCGGTAAAACCGGCGGAGGCTGGAAATCAGGCGGGCTGTGCTCCGCGGCCGCGCCCCGGCCCCGACGCGCTCGGCGAGATACGCCAGAACCGCAGAACGATTGGCCTCCGACAGCGTCGTCCCTCGGGCGCGCTCCAGCCACCGGGCGAAGGCGAGCAGATCGCTGCGATAGGCCCGCAGCGTCCCGTCGCTCAGGCCGCGTTCCAGCCAGAGCGCGTCCGCAAACGTGTCGATGAACCCGGTGTCCCGGGGTTCAGGCGTTGCTGCCCTGGCCGCTACCACCGCTGGCCGCACCCTGTTTGAGCAGGTCGCCCACGGACTCCATGAGGTCCATGGGCATGGGGAAGACGATGGTTGAGTTGTTGTC
Source organism: Ectothiorhodospiraceae bacterium (assembly GCA_046482445.1). Lineage (GTDB taxonomy): Bacteria > Pseudomonadota > Gammaproteobacteria > Nitrococcales > Aquisalimonadaceae > Aquisalimonas. Next base: position 3,332 of record JAWOFB010000331.1, read on the forward strand.
CTGGCCAATCGTGATCAGCGTCTGGAGGTAACGCAGCTGCATCGCCTGGGAATTCTGCGACAGGATGTTCGCCGCATCCTGGAGCTTTTGCGCTGCCTGCATCTCGCCCTCGGCATTGATAACCTTGGCACGCCGGCTGCGCTCCGCCTCCGCCTGCTGGGCGATGGCCCGGATCATGCTGTCGTCCACATCGACGTGCTTGATCTCGACGTTGGCGACCTTGATACCCCAGGCATCCGTGTGCTCGTCGAGAATCTCCTGGATATCCTGGTTGAGCCGGTCCCGTTCCTGCAGCATCTCGTCCAGGTCATGCTTACCGAGCACAGAGCGCAGCGTCGTCTGCGCCAGCTGGCTCGTGGCCATGTAGAAGTCCTCGACGTTGATAATCGCGCGCTGGGCGTCCACGACGCGGAAATAGATGACAGCGTTCACACCCACGGACACGTTGTCCTTGGAGATCACGTCCTGGCTGGGGACATCCATGGTCACGGTGCGCAGATCCACTCGAACCATCTGCTGGATCAGCGGGATCACGATGACCAGGCCGGGTCCTTTGACACGCCAGAAACGGCCAAGCTGGAACACGGTTCCGCGCTCATACTCGCGCAGGATCCGAATGGCCGAAGCCAGGAGCGCGACCAGCGCCGCGCCGATAATCAGCAAAATGACGTCCATTATCCCTCCTTGCTTGCCGCGCGCCAGACACACTGCCGCTCTGTGATTCGGTAGCATACGCCGCCGCCCTGGCAGCGGGGAACCGGCGGCGACCGTTTGGCGGGTAGAATGGCGTCATGACGATTGCGTCCTGGACAGACAGCCCCGCCCTGCTCGCCTATACCCGCACAGGGTTTGAGGCCGACGCGGCCGCCGAGTTCAATGACCGTGCGGCCGCGGCCGCCCTGCCGGGTTATTGTCGCGCACGGACCGGGACCGGCTTGGTGGAGTTCCGGCGCCACGACGGCGGGCCGGTGACCGGGCTGTTCGAGGCCATTGATTTCACAACGCTGGTCTTCCCGCGGCAATGGCTTGCCGGGCCTGGCTGGCTGGCTGAATTGCCGCCACAAGACCGCCTGCAACCGCTCCTCGCCGCGCTGCCAACGGATACGGCCTATGCCGAGGTGTGGCTGGAGTACCCGGATACCAACGAGGGCAAGGCACTGTCGCGGTTCTGCCGTGGTTTCGGCAATGCGGTTCGCGACGCGCTGCGCCAAGCCGGGCGCCTGGAGCCCCACAGCCCCAACCGGCTGCACCTGCTGTTTACGGACTCCAGCACCGTGTTCCCGGGGATCACCCCGGTGACCAACAGCTCCGCATGGCACCTGGGCATCCCGCGCCTTCGACTGTCGCGGGATGCCCCGAGCCGCTCGGCCCTGAAGCTCGAAGAGGCACTCGTCACCCTGCTTACGCCACAAGAGCGCGAGGCACGACTGCCAGCGGGGGCGACAGCGGTCGACCTGGGCGCGGCACCGGGTGGCTGGACGTGGCAGCTTGTCCGCCGGGGCATGCACGTCATCGCCGTGGACAACGGCCCCATGGACCCGTCCTTGCTGCACGGCGATTTTGTCGAGCATCAACGCTGCGACGGCTTCCGCTTCCAGCCGGCCGAGACGGTGGACTGGCTGGTGTGTGACATGGTGGAGCAACCCGGCCGGATCCTGCCGCTAGTCGCGGACTGGCTTACGCGCCGGCTCTGCCGCCAGGCCGTCTTCAACCTCAAGCTCCCGATGAAGAAACGCTACAAGACCGTGAGTGACGGACTCAATCGCCTGAATCGGGCGCTCGCGGCCGGGGGCATCCCTGCGACAGTGCGCTGCAAGCAGCTCTACCATGATCGGGAGGAGGTTACCGTGGCGGTACTACCGGCGCGTCGATAGGGCGAGTGGGTATCCCCCCGGGGGCGAAGGCAATCAGTCAGCCGCGGTTACAGGCGCCACCTGCTATGCTTGCCCGGTAGGTTTTGGTGACGACCTGCGCCCGGAGGGAGTACCGGAGCATGCGACGATTCCACATCGCCATCGCTGTCGCCGACGTCGACGCGAGCATCTCGGATTACAGTCAGCGACTGGGCGCCGACCCGGAGCGCGTTATCCCCGGAGAATACGCGCTCTGGCGAACCGATACCCTCAACTTCTCCATCCGGCGCCTGCCGGAGGTGGAGTCCGCGATTCGCCACATTGGCTGGGAAGATCCCGCCGCACAGACCCTGAGCATCGACCACGACGTTAACGGCCTGGCCTGGGAACACTTCACCGCGGAAGATCAACTCCTGGAGGTCCGCTCCATGTGGCCGGATCACTTCAATGACCAGGGCGCCGGGGCCGCCGACTAAAAGCGTGTATCGGCCTCACCAGGCTCGCCCAATGGGCCGCCCTGGGACCATCAGGATTCCTCGATGAGCGTCGCCGCGTCCTTTGACCAGGCCTGGGGCATGAGACTCACGATCCGGGGCACGCCGGTCTCACGGTCATAGATCAGATGACCCAGGCCGAGGACGTAACCGCGATACCGCAGTACCACAAAGCCCGGCCCGGTGCACCGGTCAAGCTGGCCGGCAGACGGTGCCTGGATTGTTTCCCGGTCGAGATACGCCTGCGCCTGAGGGGTGTCGACATCCACGACATTGCGCACGGCATGGCAACCGTAGAGCAGCGCGGCTGCCGTGGTCGGTTTCACCGGCATACTGCGCCGGCGCACCGCCGGCAATCCCATGAGCACGGGGGCCGGCGCCTCCGGAAAACGGTGGTCCGAAGGCACCAGGTGCAGGTGTTTGTTACCGCGTTTAACAGGGATTACCCCGTCGAAGACAGGGGCCGGGATACCGAAGCGTTCGGTCAACGGATCCAGCCAGTCACGGGGCTCTTCGGGCGGACGGAAGTAGCCGCCGCGCTTGCGAGCCACAGGCGCCCCCTCATCCCGTTCCAGTACCGCGACGAAGAAGCCCCCGGTATCGTTATCCTGGGGCCAGACGCGCATGGCGCTTGTCAGGGCTTGGTCAAAGGTTCGACCCTGCCAACGGGTCACCCCGGCCCGGCCTTGGAATCCGGGAACCCTGGCCGGCACCAACCGCAGCTCGGAACCCAGACGCTGGAGCACGGTATCCACCACCGCCTCGTTTTCCTCCGGCGCCAGGGTGCAGGTGGCATACACGATTCGACCGCCCGGCCGGGTTAGCTGGACCGCGCGCTCCAGCAAGCGTACTTGCGTCGCGGCCTGGCGCTCCCGAAAGGTGGTATCCGGATCGTTGGGCTGCGTGACCTTGCGGAACGTGCCCTCGCAGGTACACGGGGCGTCCACAAGCACCCGGTCGAATGAGCCGGCGCGAGCACCGATGCTCTGGCCGTCCTGCGCGGTGATCACGGTATTGAGCAGGCCCAAGCGCTTGACCGTCTGGCGCAAGGCGGCCAGTCGGCCTTTCTTGGGATCATTCCCCATGACGGTGCCGCGATTGGCCATGGCGACCGCGATCTGGGCCGTCTTGTTGCCCGGCGCCGCACACAGGTCCAGGACACGCTCGCCGGGCTGGGGATCGAGCAGCGTCACCGGGAGCATGGAGACCTCTTCCTGAACCTGGAACAACCCGGCCAGAAACCCCCAGTGGCGTCCGGGTCGACTGCCCGCGGGGAGCCGAATGCCGGCTTCCCACCAGGGCATGGCTTCCGGCGCGAATCCGTCGGCCCGCAAAAGCTCCATAAGGGCGGATCGATCCAGCCGCGCCGGGTGGGACCAGAGGCTCTCGGGCAACGGGCGCAGCAATGCCTGGATCAACTCCTCATGATCCGGCACCAGCGCGGCATACCGCTCACTCAGCGCACGTGCCAGCGCTTCGCGATCATGCTGCCGGGAGTGGATGGATCGTTCCACGGGGGCCTCGCGGGCAAAACGGCGAAGTCTACCGGACGCTATCCATAGGGACCACCGGAACCGACCGTATCACGATCCTCGATCGCAGCCGGCTCCGGGGCGTCCGCCTCCTCACCCAGGAATACGTCCCGGTAGGAGACATACAGTAGCGCGCCGAAGAACGGCACCAGCAGGAAAAAAATCCAGCCTGCCGTGGCGACCAGGAGGGCCCCCGCGATCATGAGAACACCGGTGAGCCCCATCAATGGCACGGGGTTCAGGGGGTAAGCGCGCGCCGCCATGGCGACGGCCGGTGGCAACGGGGGCTCGTGAAGCACCATCATCGGCAATAGAAACCACTGCCCAAAGGCCAGCAGAACCAGCAATAACGCCAGCACGGCACCGCCGAACAACAACCCTGGAACCAGGATCGGGCCCAGCAGAAAATACCGCAGGGGCGGTTCGGCAGGCAGGCCATCCGGGCCAACCGGACGCCACAGTCCCAGATCTTCCACCATGGTTTGAAACGCCTCAAATAGAGGCGCCGTCATCGCCGACAGCGCGCCGGCCAGAGCCATGACCGCGGCGGCACAACCCAGCGCCAGGACAAAATCGCCGTTGCCGGGCAATAGCTGCTCCGGGCGGCAGCGACGCCCCTTGTCGGCATACCAGGCGAAGCGGATGAAGACCATCAGCCCCAGGGTGCTGCAAAGAAGCATGAGAAAACGCCGCACCGGGAACCAGACGATCCAGTGAACGGCAACCAGGACGAGCAACAGCCCGGCGAGCATCCCCACGGTGTATACCGGGCGTGCGGCGAGCAGCGCCAGCGCTTCGCGCACCCAGGCACTCCAGGCATCGGGCTCGACTTCTCGGGGCCCCAGGGCGGCCATGGGCGCGCTAACTCCGGCATTGGCAGGTAAACAGCCATTGAAACCCATGCCCAACAGGCGGTCAAAGCGCGCGTCGCTGGCACAGGAAACGCGCTCACTCGTCTTCCAGGACCGCGTCCAGCCAGGCCACCAACCGATCACGCACATCCGCCCGCGCCAAGGCGGCGGTATGGTCCGTTTCCGGCAGCAGCCACAGATCCACGGGTTCGCCGGCGGCTTCCTGCAGCCGCTCGCTGTGGTGCGCGGGCACGGTTGTGTCGGCCTCACCGGCAATCAATAGCGTCGGAATCGGGGCAACGTCGGCAATGTGATCCACAGGCCCAAACCCGTCCGGCACGGCCAAGCTCAGCGGCACCTGGAACGGCCAGGTCACCCACGAGCCCGCGAGCTTCTCCCGG
>JAWOFB010000396.1:0-3775 GCA_046482445.1 Ectothiorhodospiraceae bacterium
ACCTCGAGGTTGAAACGGTCACGAAACGCGACATCGCGCAGGCTCTTGCCGATCAGTTGCGAGTCAGGGTGGATCAACAGGGTCGCGGCGCCCATGTCCCAGAGCCACTTCTGCCGTTCGGTCGCGGGCTGGGTGAAGCGCTCGACCCCGGGCTCGCGGCCGATCCGGTCGAGCGCGTCGGGGCCACCCAGAACGACGAGGACATCGTCGAGCATCAACACCGTGTCGCGGTTCGGCTCAACACCCGCTCACCTCAAGCTTCACTGCAGGCTTTGGGCCGGGAGTGAACCGCCCGGCACGCCCTCGCTTTATACCCCATCCTTCAATCACGTTGGAAACGGGTCCCGATGGCGCCGGTGCAGCTCGTGGTAGCGACCGCGTTAATGATCGCGCCAGCATCGATCGGGACGAGCTGAAAATGCTGCAGGAAGTGGCGAAGGAGCTTCTCGGGCTCGATGACCGACAATTGGCCGCTGCACTGAGCGCTGGTGAGATTATGGAGTTATGCAATGGCAACAACCCGACGTAAGAGCCGAATTCTGGACGAAATGCATGAAACCGCCCGCGGGCTGCACCGGGCGGGTCTGATCAGCAAGCGGCGCATGGGCGAGTTTGATGCCCTTTGTCACCTGGATGTCCAAGAGATGACACCTCAGAACATCAAGGCTTTACGGGAACAGGCTCGTGTAAGCCAGGCGGTCTTTGCCGCCGTGCTGAACACCAGCGTGTCGACAGTGCAAAAGTGGGAGGTCGGCGACAAGAAGCCGAGCGGGCCTTCTCTGAAGTTGCTGAACCTGGTCGAGCGCAAGGGATTGGAAGCGATCATCTGACACACAGTTACCGTCGCGCCCGATGCTTCTGCCCATCGATCAGGCGTGCCCAAAGTCAGTGTCCGTCATCCGTCGATAACCAGCCATCTGCGGGCGGCGCTCCGGCGTCTGTTTAACGTTAAGGGTTGTCCTTTGACGCTAACGGAAACTGACCCACCCAACGCTAAGGAAACTGTCCCACCGGATCTGAGGTAGCGGATCCGGGGCTTGGCGTGGCCTGCCGTTCGCGCACGGCGGGTCGTGATCACCGGCGGGGATGGCCACACTCGGTCCGAGGCTCCGGACCGGGTGAATGGCGATGGTGGAGAAGCGTCGGTGTCCGTGTTGTGGCCAGTCGTTTTCCGTGCGGCCGCAGAATCCCACCCAACAGTATGGTCCCGCCCCGGCGTGTCAGCGGGCGCGCAAGCGTGCGTGGCAGAAAGCCAAGCGGGTCCAGGATGCGGACTATCGGGACAACGAGGCGCGGGTGCAGAAGGCCTGGCGCGAGCGGCATCCCATGTACTGGCGGGACTGGCGCGCGCGGCATCCGGCGTACGTGGAGCGTAATCGTGCCGCGCAGGCGGCCCGGGATCGGGCGCGGCGGTTGGCGGGTCACGCGTCCGATCTTGCAAATGGGGACGCGTCAACGCCTTTGGCCGCAGGGACTTACGCGCTGGAGCCGTGGCGGCCCGCTTGCAAATGTGGACGCGTGACGCATGCCAACCTGTTCATTATCAATCCGTTTTCGGCACCCCAGGCGGTGCTTGCAAACGAGGACTCGTGAGCGTTTTGGGGGCGGTGGCGGTACGTTGTGGGCATGAGCGCAACGCCACAACCCCGGATCGAAGTGCTGGAGCGGCACCAGGTGCGCACGGCGTTTGCCGCACAGCGGTTGCCGGCCGCGGCGGCGGTGCGGGCGTTGCTGGTGTCGATGGAACAGTACGGGCAGCGCACCCCGGTGGTTGCGGTCCGGCAAGCGGATGCCTGGGTGCTGGTGGATGGCTATCGGCGCTGGGAGGCGCTGGATCGACTGCGCGCGGACACGGTCGAGGTGGAGTGCTGGGACTGTCCGTTGCCGGAGGCGCTGGCGCGGGTGGTCGCCCGCCATCAGGGTCGCGTCCTGGAGCCAATTGAGCAGGCGTGGTTGCTGCAGGAAGCGCTCACGCACGGGGGTTCCCAGCGGCAACTGGCGACTTGGCTGGGGCGGGATCCCAGTTGGGTGAACCGGCGCTTGACGCTCTTGAGCGGCCTGACCGAACCCGTGCAGGAGGCGGTGCGCACCGGAGTGGTCTCGGCCTGGGCGGCCAGCCGGGTGCTGGTGCCGTTGGCGCGCGCCAACACCGCCGCGGCCCAGACCTTGGTGGAAGGGCTGCGCGAACAGCCGTTGGCGACGCGCGATCTGCAGGCGTGGTATCGCCACTACCAGCAGAGTGCACCCACGATCCGGGCCCGGCTCCTGGCCCACCCGGCGCTGTTCCGGGACGTGCTGCAGCCTGAGCGGACGACGGCCACCCCCGAGGCCGACTGGCTGCAACGGTTGCGGCGGGTCCGCGGGGAGCTCCGGCGCCTGGGTCCGCCGTTGACCGAACTGCTCACACCCCGGCCACCGGTCGAGATCTGGCAGCGCCTGCACACGGCGGTGGTCCAGACCCGGGATGCGGCCGGGGCCCTGGAACACCTTCTGGAGGCCACCCGCCATGCTGTCCGATCCGGAACGCGAGACGATCCAGCAGTTGCATCAGAAGGGCATGGGGGTCCGGCAGATCAGCCGGACCCTGGGCCATGCCCGCGCCACGATCCGCCAGGTCCTGAACGGTTCCGCGCCGACGCGGGTCCCGGCGGGCCCGCCGCCGGTGGCGCTGGCGGAGCTGTTTAAACAGGCCGAGGGTAACGTGGCACGCGTGCAAGAGCTGTTACAGGCGCGAGGTACCGACGTCCCCTACAGCACGCTCACGCATTGGGTCCGGCAGCACGGCTTACGGACCCCCAAGCCGCGCCGGGCCGGGCACTACACGTTCGAACCCGGCGCGGAGATGCAACACGACACCTCCCCGCACCGGCTGACTCTGGCCGGCAAGACGGTCCGGGCGCAGTGTGCGGCGTTGGTGCTGGGGTACAGCCGCTATGCCTTCATGCAGTACTACCCGCGGTTCACGCGCTTTGAGGCCCGGGCGTTTCTCCAGACTGCGTTGGCCGTCTTCGGTGGCGCGGCGACGCGCTGCACGATTGACAACACCAGTGTCCTGGTGGTGGCCGGCAGCGGGCCGGACGCGACCATCGCGCCGGAACTGGCGCGCTGGGGCGCGCTGTTCGGCACCCGTTTTATCCCGCACGCCATCGGCCATGCCGATCGCAAGGCGCACGTGGAGCGCTTCTTTGCCTTTGTCGAAGGCCGCTTCCTGCCCGGGCGGGTCTTTACCGACTGGGCCGACCTCAACACGCAGGCCCGCAACTGGTGCGAGACCGTGGCCAATGCCAAGGTCAAGCGCAGCCTGGGCCGCTCGCCGGCCCAGGCCTGGGTCGAGGAACGGCCGGCGTTGCAGCCGCTGCCGAAGGTGCTGCCGCCGGTCTATGCGCTGTGCCATCGGGTGGTCGACACCCAGGGCTACGTCTCTCTGGACCGCAACCGCTACTCCGTGCCCGAGCGGTATCTGGGCCAGCAGGTGGAGATCTACACGTACCTGGTCAGCGTACAGATCTGTGCTCGCGGGCAGACGATCGCGCGCACAGATCTGTACGCTGTCCAGGTACGTGTAGACCTCCACCTGCTGGCCCAGATAACGCTCGGGCACGGAGTAGCGGTTACGGTCCAGAGAGACGTAGCCCTGGGTGTCGACCACCCGGTGGCACAGCGCATAGATCGGCGGCAGCACCTTCGGCAGCGGTTGCAACGCCGGTCGTTCCTCGACCCAGGCCGCGGCCGGCGAGCGCTGCAGACTGCGCTTGACCTTGGCATTGGCCACCGT
>JAWOFB010000102.1:0-2753 GCA_046482445.1 Ectothiorhodospiraceae bacterium
CCTGGCCGCCGTATTGCACCCGGGGGACACGGCCGTTGACGCGACCGCCGGCAATGGCCTTGATACCTTGTTCCTGGCGCGGACTGTCGGCAGCCGCGGGCACGTGGTTGCCATTGACCGGGACGCACTGGCTCTGGATGCGACGCGGGCACGCCTGCAATCCGCGGCGCTTCAGGGCAACACGCGATTCATCGTGGCCGACCATGCCGAATTGCTCGCGGTGGTGGGACACGAACTCCAGGGCCGGACCCGAGCGGTCACCTTCAACCTTGGGTATCGTCCCGGGACCCCCGGGGACATCAAGACCTCGGCAGCGTCCACCATCCCGGCACTCCGCCAGGCCACGACGCTGCTGGCCCCCGGGGGGCGAGCAACGGTCCTGGCATATACAGGGCACGATGGCGGTCAGCGCGAGACGCGTGCCGTCGAGGAATGGTGCGGGACACTGGGAGGGCCCTACAGCAGCCGCGAAGTACGCCCGCCGGGAACCCCCGAGGCGGCACCGCGGCTGTTTCTCATCGACCGCGCTCGCTCGAGTCACGATCCTGCTCTGTAGCAAGCCACGTCGCCGGCCCCCTGCGAGCCGTTGACTCCGTGCCGACGATGCCGAAGCCAGCTATCGGCCTACGCAGCCTGCCCGGAGTCACAACGGAGTCGGCGGCCTCCCAACCATGGGACGATCCGATACCCCGTCCGGGTTGCTTAGCGAGCCGTCTGCTGACGCTGTCGCCGCAGCTTGCTTGCCTTCGGCCGAGTCTTGCCGTAAGAACCCCGGGCGATCTTGCCCCGACGTGAACGCTTGTCACCGCGTGCCATGCTGCCTCCTGATGTCGTGTCACAATTCACTGAAAACGTGGCGCATGGTACTGCCATACCCCCCGTAAACGGAAGCGTGGGCGGCCACGATGACCATTGCCCGACCCGTTGCAGCCATTCCAGGAGCGCGGCATGCATCAAAGCACTGTGACCATCAGGACCCGTGGCCGCGGGCTGGTGGCGATTACGCCGGACCTGACACGATTGCTCACCCAGACCGGATGCCGGCGCGGTTTATTGCACGTCTTCATTCACCACACCAGCGCCTCCCTGCTCATTCAGGAAAACGCCGATGTCACCGTCCAAGAGGATCTGGAGCGCTTTTTCGCACGACTCGTTCCCGATGGGGATGACCTGTTTGCCCACACCATGGAAGGGCCGGACGACATGCCGGCACACGTGCGCAGCGCTCTGACCCAGACAGAGCTAACGGTGCCGTTGAGCGACGGGCGGCTGGCGCTGGGAACCTGGCAGGGTATCTACCTTTGGGAACACCGCCACCGGGGCCACGAACGGCGTCTGACGGTCACCATTCAGGGCGCCGATCCTGTGTGATCTCACCAGGGGATAGGCTGGCCGTCCCAGGCGAAGAAGCCACCGGAATGGCTGGCATCCAGGCTGCTGATGACGGTGAACAAGCGCTCCACGGTGTAGGCCGTGCCGAAGAGCTTGCCTTCCGGCACGCGGGCCTGAAATGGCTCCGAGAGGCCAGTATCCGTGGTCCCCGGATGGAGCGCGACACAGATCAGCGAAGACGTCTTGCGGCCGAGTTCAATGGCCGCTGTGCGCGTGAACATGTTTTGTGCCGCCTTGGCGCCGCGATAGGCGTACCACCCGCCGAAGCCATTATCGCCGATACTCCCCACACGCGCGGACATATTCGCCAGGACCGCGTGCTCACCGTGCGTGAGCAAACGCTGGAATGCATGCGCCATCAGCAAGGGCCCGAACGCGTTGACCCGAAAACTGCGCTCCAGGTTCTCGAGACGCACGTCGGCAAGCCGCTTCTCGGGAAACATCTCGCCCTCCCCGTGCAGGAGTCCGGCGACATTGAAGAGCAGATGCAGTCTCGGGCTACGGGCACCAACCATGGCCGCGGCATCGTCGATGCTCGCCTCATCCGTCACATCCAACTCAAGCGGCACAAGCCGCTCGGGCTCCTCCCGTGCCAGGGCTTGCAGTTCAGTGGCGCGCCCCGGGCGCCGGCAGGTCGCGTAGACGCAACCCACGCGCGGATCGGCGAGAAGCTGCCGAACGCACTCCAGACCGATGCCGCGGCTCGCGCCCTGGATCAGCGCGTTGAAGCCGTACGGGAAACGTTCAAACACTCGCGTTCTCCGCTGCTAATCCCGTTTCGGGAAGTCAAGACAGGTCATGGTTGGCTTACTGGCTTGCCGCCAGCCCCCCACCCAGCGCCACACCCACGAGAACGGCGGCGTAATGACAGGCGGCCCCCGCGACAACGAATGCGTGCCAGATCGCCCGGTGGTACGGCAGGCGCCGCCAAAGGAAAAATGGAATTCCCAGGCTGTAAAGAACGCCACCCAACAGGATCAGCACCAGAACCGAGAGCGACGCCGACGACAACAGCGGTTGCAACGCGAAAATACCGCACCAGCCCAGGAGAATGTAGAGCCCCAGCGACCAGCGCATCGGTACAGGGCTGCGCGAGAGCAGTTGCATGCCCATCCCGAGCAGCGCGCCACTCCAGACACCGAGACACAACAAAACACCCGCGATCCCGCCGAGGATGTGCAGGGCCAACGGCGTATAGGTCGCCGCGATCATGAGCAAAATGCCAACGTGGTCCAGCCGGCCGAACAAACCGGCCCAGCGTGAGCGCTCGGCGAAATCGTGATTATTCACGGCGGAACACCCGAACATGCCCACCATGCCAACACCGTAGATCACCAGACTCACCCACAGGAGGAGCGAGG
>JAWOFB010000120.1:0-10848 GCA_046482445.1 Ectothiorhodospiraceae bacterium
TTCACGTGACCGCAGAACAGGCTGACGTGCTCTGAGGACGCGCCGGGCGATGGGTAGTAGTCACAAATTCGGTGCAAGGCCTGTAGCTGAACGCCCGCTTCCTCGCCCGCTTCGCGTTGAGCCACCTCTTCCAGCGTCTCCCCCGGTTCGGCATACCCCGCCACGGGCTCGAGCAGCCAGGCGCCCGCGTCATCCGCTATGGCCCCGATACGAAACTGCTCCACAAGCACCACCGCGTCGCGGACCGGATCGTAGGGCAGTACCGCGGCGACCCGGCCCCGTCGGAAGAGCTCCCGCACCAGCTCTTCGCTCTGGCCACCGCCGAAGAGGGTATGGCGCAGCCGATAGCGCTCCATCCGGAAAAAGCCGTCGAACACGATGGAATGCTGCAGAACGTCGACATCCCGACTCATTCGATTGCCTCCTCGCCGGTTGCGTCCCGGGTGAGGACCGCCATGCTTTCCACATGGGCGGTATGGGGGAACATATCCATGACGCCTGCACTTTCAAGCACATAGCCGCCACTTTTCACCAATTGCCCGACATCGCGGGCCAGTGTCGCCGGGTTGCAGGCGATGTAGATGACCCGGGTCGCGCCCGAGGCGGCAATCCAGGGCATTACCGCGGCCGCACCGGAGCGCGGCGGATCCAGGACCACTGTGTCATAGGGGCCTGCGGGCCAGGGTGGCTGCGTGCCCTCTGCGGCCAGGTCAGCGGTGTGGAAACGGGCGTTAGCGATGCCGTTGCGTTCGGCATTGCCTGCCGCCCGGGCCACGAGCCGGGCATCGCCTTCCACGCCGATCACCTCGCCGGCGCGCCGGGCAAGCGGCAGGGAAAAATTGCCAATACCACAGAACAGGTCCAGCACCCGTTCTTGCGGCCCGGGCGCCAGACGCGCCAGCACGCGTTGCACAATCGCGGTGTTCACGTCCGCGTTGATCTGCGTGAAATCCGTGGGCTGGAACTGCAGTTCGGGCTCACCCGGAGCGGGTTGATAGCTCAGTATTGGTTCCACCGGCCAGATGGGCGCGACGGTGTCCTCGTTGCCCGGCTGTTCGTAGACGATGAAGCCGTGTTCCCGGGCGAAGGCGACCAGGCGTCCGTAGTCCTCGTCGGTGAAGGGCTGCAGATTGCGGAACACCAGGGCCACGGCCGTCGCCGTCGTCGCCACCTCGATCTGCGGCATGCGGTCGCGACAGGAAAGACTGGCCACCAGGTCGCTCAAATCTGGCAACCGTTCCGCCACGCGCGGATCGAGCACGTGGCACTCCGTCATGTTGGTGACAAAGGGGCTGTGCTTCTCCCGGAAGCCAACGAGCACCCGGCCCTTGGCGGGCACGTCCTTGACGGCGAGGCGTGCCTTGTGCCGATACCCCCAGACGGGCCCGGTGATTGCGGGCAAGACCTCCCGTGGTGTCACCGCGCCGAACTGCTGCAGCTGCTCCAGCAGCACCTCCTCCTTGAAGCGGATCTGCTCCTCCGGCGGCATCTGCTGGAGACTGCAACCGCCGCAGATGCCAAACGAGGGGCAGCGTGGCGTCACCCGCTGGTCAGAGGGCTCGACCACTTGCTCGACGCGCGCCTCGTCAAAGCGCCGGTGGCGCCTTGTGTAGCGGGCCATGACCTGCTCACCGGCCAGCGCCCCGTGCACGAACACGGTCTTGCCATCGACGCGCGCGACGCCGCGCCCCTCGTGGCTGAGCCCTTCGACGTTGAGGGCGACCGGCTCTTCCGGGAGGCGCGAGCGTCGCCGTCGCTTACCCATGGCCTCCGCCCTCCTGCCAGGCCTCCAGAAACTCGTTGAAGTGCGGGCGGTCCTCAGCAGTCAGTGTTTCCCGGACAAGTTCGCACTCCCGGTCGTACCCTGCCCGGTCCAAGTGCCCGCGCAAGAGTTCAAAGCGTAGCCACACCAGGTAGGTGTTGAGCACGTCGGTCTCGCAGTAATCACGGACTGCAGCAAACTCGCCGGCCTGAACGCGACTGGTCACTTGATCGCCGCTCATACCCATTTTGCCGGGAAAACCGCACAGGCTGGCGATTTCGTCCAGGCGCGCATTGGCGCGCGGCTGAAAACCCGCAAGCACATCCATGAGATCGGTATGGCGCTCGTGGAACCGATTGAGATAGTTGTTCCAGCGAAACGCCTGTTCCGTTGCACCGGTTTCCCAATACAGCGGCGCTCGGAGCGCATGGCGCAGGGCACGGTAATGCAGGACCGGCAGGTCGAAACCACTGCCGTTCCAGGACACCAGCTTGGGCGTGAAGCGCTCGATGCCGTCGAAAAAGCGCTGAATGAGGTCCGCCTCGTCGTCACCGCCCTCACCCAGCGACCAGACGCGGAACCGATCGTCGCTCCGCATGGCGATGGAGATAACGACGACGCGGTGGAAGTGCAGCCGCAGGAAATCCGAGCCTCCGGTCTCCTGCCGGCGCAAGGCTTGGGCGGCGGCGATCACCTGATCGTCCGGTAAATCCGTACCCACGTCCAGGTGCTGGCGTAAGCCCGGGACATCCGGCACGGTCTCGATGTCGAAGGCGAATACCGTCATGGCGTCACGCCGGGAAGACGCCCGAGGAGAGATAGCGATCGCCGCGGTCACAGACGATTGTGACAATGGTGGCGTTGGTCACCTCACGGGCGAGTTGCAGTGCCGCGGTCACCGTGCCCCCGGAGGAGACGCCGGCCATGACGCCCTCATGGGCCGCCAGGTCCCGTGTCATGGCTTCGGCCTCTTCCTGGCCCACCTGGATGATGCGATCAACGCGTTCGCGCTCGTAGATCCCCGGCTGGTACAGCTGCGGCCAGCAGCGAATCCCGGGGATCTGGGCCCCCTCGCGCGGATGGACGCCGACGACCTGGACGTGCGGTGCCGTCTCCTTGAAAAACCGCGATGTGCCCATGATGGTTCCGGTGGTGCCCATCGAGGCGACGAAATGGGTTACCTCACCCCCCGTGTCGCGCCAGACTTCAGGGCCAGTACCCTCGTAATGCGCGCGCCAGTTGTCAGGGTTGGCGAACTGGTCGAGCACCCGGCCGCGCCCCTCCTCCTGCATGCGGTGTGCAAGGTCCCGCGCCTGTTCCATGCCTCCGTCCTGGGAGACAAGCACCAGTTCGGCACCGTAGGCGCGCATGGAGGCCCGCCGCTCCTGGGTCATGTTCTCCGGCATGATCAGCACCATGCGATAACCCCGAGCGGCAGCCACCATGGCCAGGGCAATGCCCGTGTTGCCACTGGTCGCCTCGATCAGGGTGTCACCGGGTTGAATCTCGCCGCGCTCTTCGGCGCCGCGAATCATGGCCAGGGCGGGCCGGTCCTTGACCGACCCAGCGGGGTTGTTGCCCTCGAGCTTGAGCAGGATGGTATTGGAATTGTCAGACCCGAGCCGCTGCAAGCGCGCGAGCGGCGTGTTCCCCACCAGGTCAGAGACGAATGGATACGACATGGGCCACGACGCCTCGCGGTATGGGAGTAATGATTTCCGGCTTCAACGACCGGACAAGCCGCCATTCTCGCCCACATGCCGGCACCATGGAACCCTCGGCGTGCGCGCCACGAGGCGTTGTGTTTACCATGAGCCGGTCACAGAGGAAGGGTAGGACCGTCATTGCGCTGGGGTCTGGGCACATGGATCTTCGCCGTTGCGATCGTCGCCCCGCTGCTCATGGCGACGGTGTTGCTGGGGTATCTGGCACACCAACGGGCGGACGCGATCACCGAGGATGTGCGGACACGTTCCGCCGGCGTTGTCGAACGCATTGCCAGCGATCGAATAGCGCACGATGCCGATGCGTCCGGTCACGCGTGGCAACAGCTCGTCAACAGCCATGAGGTTGTCGACGGGGTACTGATTCAGTCCGGCACCGGGCGCGTGCTGTTTCAGGCGCCGCTCACCGCCCGCCGCCCCAGTGGCTGGCCGGTCACCGTGACCTCCGCGGTACTCGGTGTCCCACTCGTGCACCGCCATCGCGAGCCCATTTATCCGCTTGCCGGCCCCCTGCAAAGAACCGTCAGCGACGGCGTGAGCCCGCCGCGGGGTTGGGTCACCGTGACGACGGACATGACCCCCGCCCTTGCGCGGGAGGCCGTGCTTTTGGGCGGCACCGCCATGACAGCACTCGCCGTCGTAGGCTTGTGTGGCCTGCTTGGCTACGCCATCCGCCGGCGCGTCGTGCGGTCCATCGGCCAACTGGATGATGCGGTCAATGAGCTCGCCCAGGGTCATCTCGGAACGCGTGCCCCTGTTTTCGGAGACGCCGACCTGGATCGCTTGGTCGAGGCGATTAATCGTATGGCAATGCAGCAGGAGCGAAGCGAGCGCCAGCTCAACGAGCAGGTGGCGCAGGCGACTCGGGAGCTGCAAGAAACCGTCGCCGCGGTGGAGGATCGCAACGCGGAGCTTGAAATCGCCCGCCGTGAAGCCCTGGAGGGCAGTCGAGTCAAATCCGAGTTCCTGGCCAACATGAGCCATGAGATCCGCACGCCCATTAACGGGATTCTGGGCTTTGCCGATCTGTTGGCGGACTCACGGCTCGACGATGAACAGCAGGACTACGTGAACACGATTCGTGAATCGGGCACCAACCTGCTCGCGTTGGTCAATGACATCCTGGACTTCTCCAAGATCGAAGCCGGCAAACTGGTTATCGATAACGTCGCCTTCGACATTCGTAACTGCATCGAGGAGGTCATTTCGGTCCTGGCTCCCGCTGCCTATGGCAAGGGCCTCGAACTCGTGCAGTTGATCTATCAAGATGTGCCGCTGGACCTGTTCGGCGATCCCATGCGCATCCGGCAGGTATTGACCAACCTGGTGCACAACGCGGTCAAGTTCACGCCGCAGGGTCAGGTGATCGTGCGCGTCATGCTCGAGGACGAGGAGGACGACCGCGCCCTTATCCGAATCACGGTGACCGACACCGGCATCGGTATGCGCGAGTCGGAACAGCAGACCCTCTTCCAGGCGTTCAATCAGGCGGACACTTCGGTGACGCGCCGTTTCGGTGGGGCCGGCCTGGGGTTGATCATCTCGCGCAAGCTGGTGGAGCAGATGGGTGGCAGCCTGGGGCTCCACAGCGAGTCCGGCACCGGTTCAACCTTCTGGTTCACCCTCTCCTGCCTGAAACAGCGCCGCAGCGAGTCGGAGACACCACCTGCCGTCTCCGCCAATCCCCTGTCGGGCTCGCGGTGTCTCCTGTTCGAGACGTCCATGTTGAGCCGCCTGGCCATGCGCCACGTCCTCGAGAGCTGGGATCTCGACGTGCGTGAGGTCAGCGACAAGGCCACCTTCCTGTCGCTGGCGCGGGCAAGTCGTGGCTGGGATGCGATCGTGATCGGGCTGGACCGCGAAGAACTCAACCACGGCGGGTTACGCCACCTGATGGAACGTCTGCGCGGGCTTTCGTCTCCGGTCTTCGTGCTCGCCGCCACCGTGGATCGCAGCCAGCTCCGCAGTCTCAACCAGCAAGGAGCGGACTCCAGTTTGCCCAAGGCTGTGCGTCGCCAGACCCTCTACCGTGAGATGTGCCGAATCATGACGGGCCCGACAAACGACCAGTGGCAGGCTGGAGTTGAGCCTTCGGCTCACCGAAGGGCCATCCGCAGCGACTCCATGACGCAACAGAAGCCGGCGACAGCGGCCCTGGTGGTCGATGACAACGCCATCAATCGCAAGCTCATCTCGACCATCTTGCGGCGCCAGGGCGTTCGCGTTGAGGAAGCCGAAGGCGGCGACGATGCCGTCCAACACTGCCTGGCGCAACGTTTCGAGGTGGTGTTCATGGACATTCACATGCCGGGTATGAGCGGGGAACAGGCCGCGGACACCCTGCGCGCGGAGCGCCGGCGCCGCGGTCTACCGATACCGCGAATCGTGGCCCTGACGGCAAATGCCATGAGCGGCGAGCGGGAACGACTGCTGGCACGGGGCATGGACGAATGCCTGACCAAACCGGTCACGGAAGATCAGGTACTGCGTCAACTCCAGGGGGGGCAGACACCCCAGGACCCGGTGACGGAGATCGGCACACCGGCGGCTGCTGCACCCGAACAGGCAACGCTGGCGAGCGAGATGGGTAGCGCGCTCCTGGCCGAGCTGCCGGACCACCGTCACGCGATTCGGAGCGCATTCCGGCGCGGCGATCTGGACGACCTGGCGGAGCGCACCCACAAGCTGCGCGGTGCAGCGACCGTTTGCCAGACACCCGCCCTGGAGTCCGCCTGCGCGGAGCTGGAACGCGCGGTGCGCGCCGGCGAGCGAGTTGCTATCCCCACCGGGGTCGAGCGCGTGGTGCGTGCAATCAATGAACTGCTCGTGGACAAGCCCGAAGCGGAAAACGGCTAACTCGTGGTGCCGCGAAGACGATCCCGTGAAAAGGGGTCGGTCCGCACTCGCAAGCCATGGAGCAAAACTGGGATTGGCGGCAGCCGGCCTTATGCGCCAGCGCGGGGCGCCCCTTCCGCGAGGACGAACGCGAGCGCGTAGGCACCGTCGTCGCTGGTGCTCACATGCCAGCGCTCGACACCGAGAATGCGTGCGGTGGTCGCGCCCCGGCCGACCACATCCAGTTCCGGGGCACCAGCGTCTGTGCGGGTTGTGACCAGATCGCGAAAACCAACAGCCGCCCCGATCCCGGTTCCCAGTGCTTTCGCCGCGGCTTCCTTGACGGCCCAGCGCTTAGCCAGAAAACCAGTGGGATTGCCGTGGCTGCGCCACTCCGCGATTTCCCCGTCGGTCAACACGTGCGCTGCAAACCGCTCGCCGTGGCGCTCAACCACAGCGGCGATACGCGGGATGCTGACCAGGTCCGTGCCGATGCCCACAACCGTCACGGCGTTGCGTCCCGTATCACGGTCTTCATGTCGCGCACCGCCTGCTCCAGACCACTGAACACCGCCCGGGCGACGATGCCATGACCGATATTGAGCTCGTTGAGACCGGGGATTCCCGCGATGGCGGCGGTGTTGTGATAATGCAGCCCGTGCCCGGCGTTGACTTCCAGTCCCGCCTCGATGCCGAGTGCCGCGGCGTCACGCAAACGGTTGTATTCTTCAAGCCGTGTGTGTGCATCGGGCGCGTCCGCATACCGCCCGGTATGCAGTTCCACCGTCGGCGCGCCGGCATCCTTCGCTGCCTGGATCTGATGCGCCTCGGGATCGATGAACAAGGAGACACGGATCCCGGCCGTAGCCAGGCGTTCGCAGGCGGCGGCGATTCGTTCGCGCTGAGCGGCCACGTCCAGACCACCCTCGGTGGTCAGCTCCTTGCGCTGCTCGGGTACCAGGCAACAATGCGCCGGACGCAGGTGTGTGGCGATGTCGAGCATGGGCTCGGTGACCGCCATCTCGAGATTCATCGCGCTCTGGATCGCAGCCGCCATACGCTCCAGGTCGTGATCCTGAATGTGGCGCCGGTCTTCGCGCAGGTGCAGGGTTATGCCATCGGCGCCACCCTGCTCGGCCAGCAGTGCGGCATGAACCGGATCCGGATAGCGCGTCCCCCGCGCCTGCCGCAGGGTCGCCACATGGTCGATGTTGACTCCGAGGAGAACTCGGTTCGGTCGTGCTTGAGTCATGAGTCGCTTTCCTTTCCATTGGCCGAGCGCGTGCGTTTCAGACTCGCATAGAAGGCGCGGCTCTGCAGCGGTCGCGTTCCGATATAGAGCCTCAGCGCGGCTCGCATCAGGCGTTGTGTCTCCTGGCGCGCGCGGGCCGTCTCGCTGACGTCCTCCGCGGCCAGCGCCAGCAATGTCCGTCCGGAGACGGTCAATCCGTGTTCCGAGCCAGTCACGGCTACGGGGCCGTACTCCAGCTCGTACCGATACCAACCCGCCGCGGCCACGGGCTCGTGATCATCCGCTGTGACCTCGAGGAGCAGACCGTAGCCCAGCGCATCCAGCAAACGTTTCTCGAAAACGCGCAGGATCCCGTCCTCCGGCAACCGGTCCTCGGCCAGGTTGGTCAAGGCGTCCCCGTACGCAAGAAACACCCCTGGCAACGGCTCCCCGCGGCGCACCAGGCGCAGGACGAGCTCACTGATATAGAAAGCCGCCGCCAGGCGTGTACCGGGGAACTGCAGAAAACGCCCACTCGATTCGGCGTTGGTGAGTGTCGCCAGCTCGCCGCGTCCGAGCCAGTTCACGAGAACCGGTTGGAACGGCTCCAATCGCCCGCGCCAACGGGAACGCTGTTGCCGGGCGCCGCGCGCGACTGCCCCGATCCGGCCGTTCTCCTGGGTGAGTAGTTCGACCAGCAGGCTGGTGTCGCGATAGGAACGACGATGGAGAACCCAGGCGGCCGCCGGCGGGCCCTGCTGCGCCATGTCAGCCCTCGTCGTAACCCAGGCTACGCAGGGCCCGCTCATCGTCGGCCCAGCCAGCGCGGACCTTGACCCAGAGCTCCAGGTGTACCTGAGCCTCCAGCAAACCCTGAATGGACTCCCGCGCCTGCGCCCCGATCCGCTTGAGCTGCTCGCCACCGCGGCCGATCACGATGGCCTTCTGGCCTTCGCGCTCGACCCAGATCGTGGCCGCGATGCGAGTCAGGCGGTCGCTGGTCTCGAAGGCGTCGATCGCCACCGATGTGGAGTACGGGACCTCCTGTCCGAGCATGCGCATCAGCTGTTCGCGGATGAGTTCCGCGACCAGGAAGCGTTCACTGCGGTCCGTGAGGTGATCGTCCGGAAACAGGAACGGGGACTCCGGAAGCCAGTCCGCCAGAGTATGCTCCACGGGGTCGATGTTATCGCCGCGCGTCGCCGATAGCGGGATGATCGCCGCAAAATCGTGACGCTCCGCCAACTCCTCCATGAACGGCAGAAGCGCCTCTTTGTGCTTCAGCCGATCCACCTTGTTGACCACGGCGATCACGGGTCTTTCCGCGGCGCGCACGTGGCGCAGGACCATGGCGTCGTCATCACGCCATTGGCCTGGCTCCACCAGCATCAGGATGACATCCACATCACCGAGCGCCGCGACGGCCGTCCCGTTGAGAACCCGATTGAGTGCGCGCTTCTGATCACTGTGCAGGCCGGGTGTGTCCACGTAGACGAACTGCGTGTTGCCGGCCGTGTGGATGCCCAATAATCGATGGCGTGTGGTTTGCGGTCGCCGCGAGACAATGCTGAGCTTCATGCCCAGCAGGCGATTGAGAAGCGTCGACTTGCCCACGTTAGGCCGGCCAACCAGGGCGATGGTGCCGCAGCGTGTGTCGTGTTGCACCGGTGGGGTATCGGTCATTCGCTCCCCCCGCCCTGGGATTGCAGGTGGTGCAGCATGGCGTCCGCGCCCTGTTGCTCCGCCCGTCGCCGGCTTCCCCCATGCCCAACGGTGACCGCATCCATATCAGGAACGCGGCACTCGACACGGAAAGTCTGGTCGTGGGCCTTGCCCGCGACGTCGAGCACACGGTACGCCGGCAAGGACATGCCCGCTGACTGGAGGTATTCCTGGAGGCGTGTCTTCGGATCCTTGAGCTGGGAAGCGTCGGGGAGATTCGCGAGTCGATCCGCGAACAGGCGCACGATCAGTTGCCGACAGGCCTCGAAACCGCCGTCCAGGTAAACCGCACCCAGGACACCTTCCAGGGCATCCGAGAGGATGGAATCGCGGCGGCGTCCGCCGCTTTTGCGTTCGCCACTGCCGAGACGCAGATGGTTACCCAGTTCCAGCTGCCGCGCCAGAGCCGCAAGGGTCTCCCGATTAACCAGGCTGGCACGCAGCCGGCTCAACCCGCCTTCGGAGTCCCGGGGCTGTCGGTGAAAAAGTTCGTCCGCGATGACGAAGTTGAGAATGCTGTCCCCGAGGAACTCCAGCCGCTCGTTATTGCGCTCGCTGACACTGCGGTGCGTCACGGCCTCTTCGAGTAGCCCGGGGTCATGGAATCGATAATCAAGCGCCCGGGCCAGGGAATCCAGCGTCTCCGTCACTGCCCCACCGTTGCTTCGTTACGAAAACTGGCGACGCCGTCAAGGTTGGCCACCAGCGGGAAGCGCTGTTCGTATTCCACGACGATGACGATATTCTCGCCGCTGCGCTCGACCACCACGGCCTCCCGGGCAGCGTCGCTCACGGTGTTGACCTGCATACGCCGACGCACCCCGCGCTGGACTTCCCGCACCCCGGCGTCCGCCAGCTCCGGATCCCCCGCGACGTCATCAACAATGGAGCTCACCGTCCACTGCTCCATGTAAACAGGGCCGACGCGAAGGACCAGTAGCACCGCGATACCCAGCAGTGCCAGGATCAGCAGCCAACCGACAAGGGTAACCCCGCGCTGATGCGCGCCCGGGTGGCGAGTGCGCCTGAAACGGCCAAGGCGCCCCAGACTAGTCGTTGAGCATCGTGCCGATGCGGTCCCAGTTGATTGTGTTCTCATGTCCATTCCAACTCATCCAGATGAGAAATGCCCGTCCCACGAGCCGATCGTCACTCACAGGACCCCAGCAGCGGCTATCGCTGCTACTGTCCCGGTTGTCGCCCATGACGAAATAGTGGCCTTCGGGCACGGTATAACCATCGCTGTCTGCCGCATAGTCCCTGCAGCCCTGGCGGCCCGCTAAGCGCAGGGTTCGGTACTCGTGCCCGCCGAGGCTCTCCGAAAATTCGTAGGCGCGCGGCGCCTGACGGTGATTGTACTCGCCGATCCCGTCGCGCTCGACCCGCTCGCCGTTGATCAACAGCTGCCCGGCGTCGTAGCGCACGGTGTCTCCGGGTACGCCGACCACACGCTTGATGAAATCCTGGCTGGAATCCCTGGGGTATTTAAACACGGCGACGTCACCGCGCCCCGGCGAGCCGGTCGGGATGACCGTGGTGTTCAGGACGGGGAGCCGTAGGCCGTAGGAGAATTT
>JAWOFB010000313.1:0-8637 GCA_046482445.1 Ectothiorhodospiraceae bacterium
GCGTCGTCAGAGCAAGGCGCGGCGACGAAGACGTAGTGGCGCTACGGCGAGGAGGCGCAACGCAGCGCTGGCGACGCTGGGGCCTCCCTGTGGGCGCCCCGGCGGGCCGGTCTTGCGGCGTTGACGCCGCTCGACGTGGTATCGCCACGCCTTCGCGTCGTCGCCTTGCAATCCCGGCCCGGCGGAGCGCATTCATCGCACGTCCTTCTGGGACGGGACACTAGCGGATAGCAGGGCGGACCGGCCCAGCGATGCCATGCCGGCGCCGGGCAGCACGCGGACGCGTCCGTGCCGCAGGACCATGGCGCAACGAGGCCAGTCGCTGACGCATCCCGAATACCGTTGCCGCCTCGCGCCGTCCTCGTTGCCCGGGCGGCACACACGGCGGCAACCGGGCATTGTGTCCGGCAAGACCGTCCGTCGGCTGCTCGCTTGACCGCCCCCCGAATGGCGACCACTTTTACCGGTACGGACCAGCCCTGCGGGGTGGCAATCCGGCACGGTCTCCGATGGCCCGTGGGCAGTACCCGCTACGCCATTACAAGATCAACGCGCCCCTATCCTGCGGGAGCGGGCGCACCGAGGGGAGAAGCGCAGTATGCGACGTGTCCACGCCTTGTTTCTGATTCCGATCATCGCCGGCAGCCTTCCGGCGACCGCCACGGCCGCCTCGTTCTACATCCTGGAGTCGAGCAGCTCGCGCATCGGCAACGCCTTCGCCGGTACGGCCTCCGCCGGTGACGACGCCAGCACCCTGTTCTTCAGCGGCGCCGCCATGACGCGGCTGGATGAGCCAACAATCAACATCGCCGGCAACGCCATATTCCCGGATGCGGATTTCGACAATAACGGTTCCACGGCCGCAACCGGCACGCCTCTCCAACGCCCTCTACCGGGCAGTGACGGCAATACGGACGACACGGCTGTGGTGCCCAACCTCTACTTCGCCACCCCCTGGCCGGACAGCGGCGATACGATCAGCGTGGGCCTGGGCATCAACGCGCCCTTCGGGCTGACCACCAGCTACGACGACGACTGGGTGGGCCGCTACCAGGCCACCGACAGTTCGCTGACCACCCTGAACATCAACCCGCAGATCGCCTTCAAGCCCACGGAGCGGCTGTCCCTGGGGATCGGGGTGAACTACCAGCGCATCGAGACCGAACTGGAAAATGAAGTGGATTCGTTTGCTGCCTGCACTGAAGCCGCAGGCGGCGGCTCGACGGGAGTCGCTACCTGCTCGGGTCAGTTCGGTACCGCGCCAGCCAACGCCTTCGGCAACCCGGACTTCGACAGCAGCGGCACCATCGAAGGCGATGACGACGGCGTCGGGCTGGATCTAAGCCTGCTCTACGCCTTCACCGACAACACCCGCGTCGGCCTGTCCTGGCGGCAGGGTATTAGCTACACGCTGGACGGAGATGTCGACTTCGACCGCTCGCAGGCTTGCAACAATTCCGAGTGCGCCGATTTCCTGGTGGATGGCGACGTGACCGGCGATGTCAGTCTCCCGGACATCGTCACGGCCAGCCTGACGCACCGGTTCAATCCGGACTGGCGCGTGGACGCGGATATCGCCTGGTACGAGTGGGATGCCATCCAGGAGATCCGCATCGAACGGCCCAATGGACAGGAAGTCTCCACCCTCGACCTGCAATACGAAGACACCTTCCGCTACGCCGTGGGCCTGACCTACAGCGGCGTACCCAACTGGGACCTGCGTGCCGGGCTGGGTTACGACGAGAGCCCCATCAGCAGCTCCGACACGGTGTCACCCCGCATCCCGGACGGCGACCGCACGCACATCGCCCTGGGAGCGACCTATAACTGGTCGGAACGGCTCTCGGTGGACCTGGGCTTTCTCCACGTGCGCGTGGACTCGGTGGACGTCGATAACGAGGACGAATTCGGCAATACGCTCAAAGGCGAATTCGACCCCACGGCCAACGTGTTCACGGCCGGCGCCAACTGGCGTTTCTGAGCCAACTCAAGCCCCAGTGCCCCCGGCTTGCGTCAGGGGCACCGGGGTCAGTTCCGGGGCATTACCCCAGAGGCGTGCCAACACGCCGCGGCCCGCCACCGGGTCGCCGGTTGTCCAGAACGCCTCACTGCCAGCATGACCGTCCCCCCGCAGCAGGCCCACCGCCGCCAGACGCGCGTCCAGTTGCCGGGCCACCGCCGCACCGGTCTCCACCAGTGCGACATCCGGACCCAGTATCGCGCGCAGTGTCGGCACCAGAAACGGGTAGTGCGTGCAGCCCAGGATGATGGTGTCCGCCCCCGCCGCCGTGAGCGGCTGCAGGTACTCCGCCAACAGGGCCCGGACCCGGGGGCCGTCCGTTTCCCCCGCCTCCACGGCCGCCACCAGCCCGGGGCAGGGCTGCGTGACAACCCGAACATCCCCGGCATAGCGCTCCAGCAGCGCCGCGAAACGGCCGCTGGCCAGTGTGCCGTCGGTGGCCAGAACCCCCACGACGCCGCTACGCGTTTTCGCCACCGCCGGCTTGATGGCCGGCTCCATGCCGATCACCGGGACGTTGCGCGCGTGGCGCAGATCACTCACCGCCACAGCGGTGGCCGTGTTGCAGGCCACCACCAGGGCCTTGGCCCCGCGATCGATGAGAAAAGCGCTGATGCAGCGGGCCCGCTCGCGGATGACCTCCGGGCTCCGCTGGCCGTAGGGCACCCAGGCCGCGTCGGCGACGTAGATCAGATCTTCGGCGGGCAGACGCTCGCGCAGTGCCCGCAGCACCGACAGCCCGCCCAGGCCGGAGTCGAAAACACCCACGGGCGCGGCGGCGTCGCCGGCGGTCGGACCCGCTATCACGGCGCGGCCGCGCCCAGCCGGTCCGCCAGTGCACCCAGCGAGACGCCGCAGTCGGCCTCGATCTTCAGGCTCGCCTCGCGGTCTCCGCGGGTGCGCCCGAGGTTCACGATGGCCACGGGAATACCGGCCGCGGCGGCCCGCCGCACGAACCGGTAACCGGACCAGACCATGAGCGAGGAGCCGGCCACCAGCAGCAGATCGGCATCGTCCAGCCGGGAAAAGGCCGTATCGACCGGCTCCACGGGCACTTTCTCGCCAAAGAAGACCACATCCGGCTTGAGCACGCCCCCGCAGCAGGGGCAGTCCGGCACCCGGAACGAGCGAAAATCCATCTCCAGGTCCACGTCGCCGTCCGGCGCCAGCTCCGGCTCGTGATGCCCCCAGCCGGGATTGTGCTCCACCAGGAAACCCTGGACGGCGTCCCGCGGCAGGCGCTTGCCGCAGTCCAGGCACACCACCCGATCCAGCCGGCCGTGGAGATCCGTGACGCGGTGACTGCCGGCGCGCTGGTGCAGGCCGTCCACGTTCTGGGTAATCACCCAGTCCACGGCCCCTGCCGCTTCCAGTCGCGCCAGGGCCTGGTGGCCGGCGTTGGGCCTGGCTGTGCGCATGCGGGTCCAGCCCAGCATATTGCGGGCCCAGTAGCGCCGGCGGGCCAGGTCACTGCCCACGAACTCGCGGTACTGCATGGGGGGCCGGCGCTTCCAGTCACCGGCGTCATCGCGGTAGTCCGGAATACCGGACCCGGTGCTCAGGCCGGCACCGGTCAGGACCACCGGCCGTTGCCGGCCCGCGAGCAGGTCCGCCAGTGGCTCGATCGGCGTCGCGGTATCGGTGGTGGGGCTGGCGCTCATGGGCGAACTCGCGCTGACTCGTGCCGTGATTCAGTGATTCGCGTCGTCGCGATGGGCGGCCGCATCCATCTGAAGGCCCGAATCCACGCCTTTGACCAGTTCCTGGTCATCGCATTCCCACGGCGGCAACGGCGTGAACTCGTCCACCAGGAAGTCCACGAACGCGCGCACCTTCCGGGACAGGTGCCGACCCTGGGGAAACAGGACGTAATAGGCGGAACTCTCCTGGGTGTATTCCGGCAACACCTGCACCAGGCGGCCGTCGCGAATGGCCGGCGCCACCAGCCACGTGGACAGTCGGGCCACGCCCACGCCGGCCAGGGCTGCCTCGTAGAGGGCGCTGGCCGTGTTTGCGCGGAAATTGCCGCTGACGTGGATCACCCGGGGTGAACCGTCCTCGTGCTCGAACTCCCAGTCATTGAAGCGGGCGACGTTGTAGAGCACCAGGCAGTTGTGATCCAGGAGCTGCTCCGGGGTCTCGGGGACGCCGTGGCTGGCGATGTACTCCGGCGAGGCCACGATAATGCGCCGGTTCACGGCAATCTTGCGGGCAATCAGCGACGGGTCATCCACCTGTTCCTGGAGCATGATGGCGACATCGATGCCCTCGTCCACCAGGTCCACGCGCCGGTCGGTGAGCTCGAATTCCAGGTTCAGTGACGGGTGGCGCTCCAGGAAGCGGTTGATCCGCGGCAGGACTTCGCCGCGGGCGAACGCGGCGGTGGCCGTCACGCGCAAGGTCCCGCGCACCTGGTCCTGGAGCGAACTGACCGCCTCTTCCGCTTCCTCGATGTCGCTCATGATGCGCGAGCAACGATCGTAGAAGTCCCGACCCGCCTCGGTTAGGCTGATACGCCGCGTGGTTCGATTGAACAGCCGTGCCCCGAGCCGGTCCTCCAGGCGCCGGATCTGCTTGCTGATCGCCGACGGGGTCATGTCCAGCGCGCGGGCAGCAGCCGAGAAGCTGCCGTCATCGACGCAGTGCACGAAGATCAGCATCTCGGAAGCACGATCCATGGGGACTCCTCCGCCGGTCGTTCCCGTGCGCCTGTGGGGTCACGGCGCCGTGTCTCCAGTTTACCGCGTCCGGGGCTTTATGCCATGAACACACTCACCCCGACACGGCGCCAGAGCGCGGGTTTTCCCCGCGGGACAACCCCTTGTGCCCCATACACGGATGGCACACCCCCTTGAGCCGGGTAGACTTCTTGAACAGTCACACGGGAAGCCATCGGAAGGAGGGGCACACCATGAGCGATCGGATGCAGACCACCGGGAACAGCAATCGGGTTCAGCTGATTCAGCAGGACATGGACCGGGTTCGCCGGCAGGCGGAGCACATGCGGAACCAGGCCATTGGCCAGGCCATGCGCGATATCCGGACCAGCGCCGTCGAGCTCATGGGCAACCTGCGGCTGCCCTATCGCCACTCCGGCCGCGCGGAGCGCAAGCGCTAAAACGCGGCGCGTCCCGCCGAACCCCCGGCCCGCTAGTGGCGGGCCGGGGTTTTTTGTGCCCGCCGTACGGAGACGCGGTCACCCCGCCACGCGCTCGGGGAAGCGCGTACGCGCATGCTCCAGCTTGGGCGTAATCATGACCTGGCAGTACGGCTGCATGGTATTGCGCAGGTAGAAGTCGTGGTGCTCGGCTTCCGCCGGCCAGAACGTGGTGCCCGGCTCCACCGTGGTCACCACCGGTGCCGGCCACGCCCCGGAGGCGTCCTGTTCGCTAATGAATGCCCGAGCGATGCGCTCCTGCTCGTCGTCCTTGGGCATGATGCAGGAACGGTACTGGGGCCCCACGTCGTTCCCCTGGCGATTGCGCTGCGTGGGGTCGTGGATGCTAAACAGGACCTCCAGCAGCTCCCGGTAGCCGATGGCGTCGGGGTCGAAACGCACGCGGATCACCTCGGCATGACCGGTGCGCCCGGTGCAGACCTCCTTGTAGGTGGGCTGATCCCGATCACCGCCGGCGTAGCCGGGGGCGGCCTCGTGGACACCGTGCAGCTGCTGGAACACCGCCTCGATGCACCAGAAGCAGCCACCGCCGAACACCGCTGTCTCCAGGGTTTCGCTCATCATCCGTCTCCTCGCTTGGACAAACCGCTGTTGCGCACCATAGCGCGATTGCTACGCTCAGCCCATGCGCCGTGTCCGGATCAGCGGCGCACGGGAGACAGGTCATGGCAGCAGCAACCGCAACCGGCCCTCGCTACACCCTCATCCAGCGACTCCTGCACTGGGCGGTCGCCGTGCTGGTGCTGCTGTCACTGGCGATCGGTCTCACCCTGGGGTACCTGGGGTTCGAAGGTGCCATGGCGACCTTTGGTGAAAACGGCACCAACCTGCTGTATACCGCTCACAAGACGTCCGGCGTCGCCATTCTGGGCTTGATGGTCATTCGCCTGGCAGCCCGCCTGACGCTGGGCAAGCCGGGGCACCAACCACCCTTGCCGCGGCTGCACCGCATTGCCAGCGAAGCCGTCCACGGGACGCTGTACCTGCTCCTGGTGGCCATGCCCGCGGTGGGCTGGCTTGCCACCGCCGCCGGCGGCTTCCCGGTGCAGTTCTTCCACTGGAACCTGCCCGGCCTCATCGGCGAGGACAAGGCCCTCTCCGAGCAGCTGTTCCAGTGGCATGCCATCCTGGGCTGGGTCATCCTGGCACTGGTCGCCGTTCACATCAGTGCCGCCATCTACCACTGGCGCGTCCGCCGCGATGGGGTCATGCGGCGCATGAGCCTGTTCCGGTGAGCACTTTGAGGCATCCGCGGCCGCGACACGGCGCCTCATGACCGCATCCCCCGGCGCTCTTCGCATCGCCCTGACGCTGGTCGGGTTCAACGCCGGCCTGCTGGCCCTGGAACTGCCGCGCCACTGGGGCCCGGGTCCCAATTGGCTGGCCTTCGAGGCCCTGGCCATCACCGGCCTGTTCCTGCTGCTACCGCGCCGGCGCTGGACCCGCTGGCCGGCAGCGCTGGCCGGTGTGTTGGCCGTGTTGCTGACGGTGCTCGCCGGACTCGACGCCGTGGTGCGCCTGAGCCTGGCCCGCCCGCTCAACGTCTACCTGGACTACCCGCTGGCCACCTCGGTGTACGACCTGGCTGCCGGCACCCTGGGTGGCCCTCTTGCCGCGCTGGTGCTCACCCTGAGCGCGGCGGCGCTGGCCCTGCTGGGCTGGGCGGTGGCAGGTGCGCTGCTGGCGCTGCGGCCGCCCCATCCGGCGACCCGCCGCCGGCTCGCCGGTGCTGTGCTCTTGGTCCTGGGTCTGGGCGGCGCGATCAACAACCAGATGGCCCCGGCGGTGCCGCGGGCCATTGTCCCCGCCTGGACGCTGCTCGCCGATCAGGTCCACTGGGCGCTGCGCAGCCACCGGGAGAGCCAGGCATTCGCGGCCATGCTCGCCGAACGCCCGCCTCGGCCGGCGGGGCGGCTGTCGGGATTCGCCGATACCGACGTGGTCATCGGCCTGATCGAGTCCTACGGCGTCTCGGCGGTGTTCGACGACCGTTACGCGGTCAGCGTCCGGCCTCGGCTGCGGGACCTCGCCCGCGGCCTGGCGGGCAACGGGCTGCACATGGTGACCGGCACGCTGGAGGCACCCACTGCCGGCGGGCAGTCCTGGCTCAGCCACGCGACCCTACTGTCAGGGCTCTGGGTGGACAATCAGCTGCGTTACCGGCTTCTCCTGCGCGAACCCCGCGACACGCTGGTCCAGGACTTCGCGGCCACCGGACACCGAACGGCCGTGGTCAAGCCGGCGATCACGCAGGCCTGGCCCCAGGGAGCCTGGTACCGGTTCGACCGGGTGCTGGCGGCGGAGGACATGGGTTACCAGGGCCCGGCCCTGAACTGGGTGACCATGCCGGACCAATTCACCTGGTGGCGCTTCCAGGAGGCAGTCCGCGGCCCCACGGACGCGCCGGTATTCGGCGTGCTGGCCCTGATCAGCAGTCATGCGCCCTGGGTGCCCATCCTGCCGGTGCTCGACGACTGGGACAGCCTGGCAGACGGGCGCGTTTTCCAGCGCTGGGCGGACGCGGGCCTGGCCCCGGAGCATTTGTGGCAGGACACCGATCGGGTGCGCGCCCACTATGCCGGCTCGGTGGGCTACGCCCTGGGCGTCGCCGGCAGCTGGGCCCGGGAATACATGGATGACGAGACCCTGCTGGTGGTGCTGGGCGACCACCAGGCCGCACCCTTGATCACGGGTGACGAAGCCGGCCGTGCGGTCCCTGTGCACGTCATCAGCAGTGACCCGGAACGCCTGGCGCCCCTGCGGCGGCGCGGCTTCATCCCGGGCGCGGTTCCGGCGGGCCCCGAGCCCCTTGCCCGCATGGATGCCCTGCGCGGCTGGCTGCATGCGGACTACGGTGATGGCGCCTCAAACAGCCCCTGAGACCGCCATCACCGTCGCGCGGTTGTACGGATACCAGACCGAATGCCCAACGACGCAGCGGCCTACTGCTGCAGGGCGGGCAGGACCTCCTCGGCAATTACCGTCTCCAGCCGGTCCGGGTACGCGGACCCCGGCGACGGCGGCGTCGGGTCGGAAGTGATGACCACGGTGAGCGCGCGTTCCGGGACGATGTACAGCAGCTGCCCGCCGTAGCCCCAGCCGTAATAGGCCTTGTACCCGTTCAGCTCCGTGACGAACCAGCCGTAGCCGTAGCCGTCATCGTTGTACCGGGACACACCCCGCGGTTGCCACGAGCGCCGGATCCAGGCCTCCGGCAACACGCGCTTGCCGTCAAAACGGCCATCCTGCCGGATCATCTCGCCGAAGCGCGCCAGAGCCCGGGGGCTGATGCGCATGTCGTTACCACCGAAGTGCACCCCCTGGGGATCCCGGGGCCAGTCGGGGATGCGGATGCCGAGCGGCTCGCCCAGCCAGTCCCGGGCCAGGTCGCGGAGGGTGCGCCCGGTCTGCTCCACCAGGGGCGCCGCCAGCACGTGGG
>JAWOFB010000400.1:0-6146 GCA_046482445.1 Ectothiorhodospiraceae bacterium
CAATCGGGGAAGCAGCGCCCGACCGCTCCGCGAAGATAAAAACAAGGGATAACCATGCGGATTGGAACCTTCGTCGGCCTTCTCGTGGGGTTTGTGGTATCCATGCCGGTGGGACTGGCCGACAACGGCGACGCCTTCCGGGATGATCACCCCGAGCGTTACACGGTGGAGCGCGGTGACACGCTCTGGGACATTTCCGAGCGATTCCTGGACGAGCCCTGGCTGTGGCCGGAGATCTGGCATGTCAACCCGGACATCGAGAACCCGCACCTGATCTACCCGGGTGACGAGATCCGGCTTGTCTACATTGACGGGGAACCGCGCCTGACGGTGGAGCGCGGGGAGCGGACGGTGAAGCTCTCGCCGGAAGTCCGGGAGGAAGAGCTGGAGCCCGCGATCAGCACCATCCCCATGGAGGCGATTCGGCCCTTTCTGGATCGCACCCGTGCGGTGGAGGAATCGACCCTGGAAGACGCCCCGTACGTGGTCGGTGGCGCCGACGAGCGCGTCCTCTCCAGCCGCGGTGACCGCGTCTACCTGCGCAACCTGGACGAGGACGCCCCGGAAACGCTCGCCCTGGTGCGGCGGGGCGACCCGTACGTGGACCCGGAGACCGGGGACGTCCTCGGCTTCGAGGCACGCTACCTGGGCGCCGCCGAGATTCAGCAGCGCGGCGATCCGGCTACGGCCATGGTCACCCGCAGCAACCGCGAGATCCGCACCGGCGACCGGTTACTGGAGCAGGAATCCGGCTCCATCCGCACGGAGTTCCAGCCCTCGGCGCCCGAGCCCGACGTCGAGGGGGTGATCATCGACGTCCTGGACGGCGTATCCCAGATCGGCCAGTACGACGTGGTGGTGCTCAACCGCGGCACCAGTCACGCCCTCGCCGAGGGCGACGTCCTGGCGATCTACGAGGCCGGGCGCGAGATCCAGGACGACATTGCCGAGGAAACGGTGACGCTGCCCGGCGAGCGGGCCGGCGAGCTGATCGTCTTCCGCACCTACGAGCGCCTGAGCTTTGCCCTGGTCATGAACGCCACGCGTGCGATTCAGATCCAGGATCAGGTTCGCAAGCCGTGAGCCCGCATGAGCCGGGTCGAGGAGTGGCTGGCGCTGCTGCGCACGCCCGGGCTTGGCCCGGAGCGAGCGGAGTTGCTGCTGGAGCACTTCGGCAGCCCGGGCGCGGCCCTCGCCGCGGGCACTGAGGCCCGGCGCGCTGCCGGCCTACCGCCGGGCCCCAGTCGCGATCTGGAGACGCCGGACCAGGCCGGCATCGACGCGGACCTGGCGTGGCTCGCCGGG
Organism: Ectothiorhodospiraceae bacterium; assembly: GCA_046482445.1. Lineage (GTDB taxonomy): Bacteria > Pseudomonadota > Gammaproteobacteria > Nitrococcales > Aquisalimonadaceae > Aquisalimonas. The sequence goes on from JAWOFB010000400.1 coordinate 1,306, forward strand.
AGTCCCGATCACCACCTCCTCCCACGGGATGATCCGCGCTACCCGGAGCGCTTGCGGGCCACCGATCAGCCGCCGTTGTGCCTGTTCGTCAACGGCGACCCGGAGGTCCTCGACTGGCCGCAACTGGCGGTGGTGGGCAGCCGCAATCCTACCCCCGACGGTGAACGCACGGCGCAGGCCTTCGCGGGTCATCTGGGCGGTCGCGGCCTGGCCATCACCAGCGGGCTCGCCCTGGGCGTGGATGCCGCCGCCCACCGGGGTGCGCTGGACGCCGATGCGCCCACGATCGCGGTCACTGCCACCGGGGCCGATCGAGTGTATCCGGCGCGCAACCGGGAACTCGCTCACGCCATCGCCGGCGGCGGTGCCGTCGTCACCGAATTCCCGGTGGGCACGCCGGCACGGGCGGGCCACTTCCCGCGTCGCAACCGCATCATCAGCGGCCTGAGCACCGGCGTCCTGGTGGTCGAGGCCAGTGTGCGTTCCGGGGCCCTGATCACCGCGCGACACGCCCTGGATCAGGGCCGGGAGGTTTTCGCCATCCCGGGCTCCATTCACAACCCGCTGGCCCGAGGCTGCCATCGGCTGATCCGCGATGGCGCGGCCAAGCTCGTGGAGCAGGCGGACGACATCCTCGCCGAGCTGGCGGGCCAACTGGCGCGGCCGGCGGAAACAGCCCGGACAGCCCCGGCGGACGCGCCCGAAACGGCACCCGAGCCGGGGCTGGATGCCGAACATGAACAGGTACTGGCGGCAGTCGGTTATGACCCTGTCCCCCTGGAGACAGTGCTCGCGCGCACTGGATTGACGGCCGACACGGTTTCCTCCATTCTCCTGCTACTGGAAGTCTCCGGCCGAATCGAAGCAATGCCCGGCGGTCGTTATGCCCGGGCTGGACGGGATTGATGAAGGAAAACGTGTTCGACGTCCTGATGTATCTGTTCGAAAACTACCTCTACGACGACGAACCGCAACCGGACCGCGATTCCCTGGAGGGCGAACTCTTCGAGGCCGGCTTCCACCCGGGCGAGGTGCGACGCGCCTTCACGTGGCTCGATGATCTGGCCAAGACGCGCGAGCATCCGGCCGGTGCAGCCCTCGACAGTAGTCGTTCGATCCGCCTGTTCACCGAGCACGAGACCGCCAAGCTGGATCTGGAGTGCCGCGGCTTCATCCTGTTCCTGGAGCAGATCGGCGTTCTGACACCCACCAGCCGCGAGGTTGTCATCGAGCGGCTGATGGCACTGGACGACGACGATATCGACCTGGACGAGCTCAAGTGGGTCACGCTCATGGTGCTGTTCAACCAGCCCGGCCAGGAAGAGGCGTTCGCCTGGATGGAGAACTACCTGTTCGACAATCCGGTCCAACTGATCCACTAACGGTACAGCCCCAACCGCCGCTCACTCGCGGGACACGCGGTCTCGCGGCCGCTTTGGTGCGCGACCCGGCGCGCCTCCCCCGCCCGGCAGGGTCCGATACGCCATGAGTAAGCACCTGGTCATCGTCGAATCGCCGGCGAAAGCGAAAACCATCAACAAGTACCTGGGCAAGGAGTTCCAGGTGATGGCCTCCTACGGGCATGTCCGCGACCTGGTGCCCAAGGAGGGCGCAGTGGATCCGGCGCGCGACTTCGCCATGCAGTACGCGGTCATCGACAAGAACAAGAAGCACGTGGACGCCATTGCCCGCGCCCTGAAGAAGGCGGACGCGCTCTACCTGGCCACGGACCCGGACCGCGAAGGCGAGGCGATCTCCTGGCACCTCTACGAACTGCTGCGCGAGCAGGAACTGCTCGACGACAAGCCCGTCTACCGCGTGGTGTTCCACGAGATCACCGAGCGCGCCATCCAGGAGGCCCTGGACAATGCCCGGGGTCTGTCCATGGACCTGGTCAACGCCCAGCAGGCGCGCCGTGCCCTGGACTACCTGGTGGGGTTCAACCTGTCGCCGCTGCTGTGGCGCAAGATCCACACGGGGCTCTCCGCCGGTCGCGTCCAGTCGCCGGCGCTGCGCATGATCGTCGAGCGCGAGGAGGAGATCGAGGCCTTCGAGCCCCAGGAATACTGGACGATCGAGTCCGATCTGCGGAAGGACGAGCAGCCGTTCCAGGCGAAGCTCACGCACTTCCACGGCGACAAGCTGGAACAGTTCAGCATCAACAACGAAGAGCGGGCCACGGAGGTGGAGCAGGCGCTCACCGAAGCCGGTCAGGGCGGGCTGCCGGTCACCAAGGTCGAGCGTAAGCAGCGCCGGCGCAATCCGGCCGCGCCCTTTACCACCTCGACCCTGCAGCAGGAGGCCTCGCGCAAGCTCGGCTTCGGCGCCCAGCGCACCATGCGCGTGGCCCAGCAGCTCTACGAGGGCATCGACACCGGCGGCGGCGCCGTCGGCCTGATCACCTACATGCGCACGGACTCGGTGAATCTCGCCCAGGAGGCCGTGCAGGACATGCGCACGGCGATCCAGGAGCGCTTCGGCGCCGAGCGGCTCCCGGACAAGCCGCAGGTCTACCGCACCAAGGCGAAGAATGCCCAGGAGGCCCACGAGGCCGTGCGCCCCACGTCGGCCGGCCGCCACCCGGACGATCTCAAGGACCAGCTCACCCAGGACCAGCACCGGCTCTACGAGCTCATCTGGAAGCGGGCGCTGGCCTCGCAGATGATCCACGCCACCATCAACACGGTCTCGGTGGACCTTGCCTGCGGCGAGGGCAACGTCTTCCGTGCCACCGGCTCCACGGTGGCCGACCCCGGATTCATGGCCGTCTACCAGGAAGGCCAGGACGACGCCAAGGCGGATAGTAACGACCGTGTGCTGCCGCCCATGGAGGAAGGCGACGTGGTGACGCTGGACCAGGTGCGCCCGGAGCAGCACTTCACGGAACCGCCGCCGCGCTACAGCGAGGCGAGCCTGGTGCGCACGCTGGAGGAGTACGGCATTGGCCGGCCGTCCACCTACGCCAGCATCATCTCCACGCTGCAGAACCGCGAGTACGTGGAGATGGATAACCGCCGGTTTGTGCCTACGCCTATCGGGCGCCTGGTGAACAAGTTTCTCACGGACCACTTCACGCAGTACGTGGACTACGATTTCACCGCCCGGCTCGAGGACGACCTGGACGAGATCTCCCTGGGCAACAAGGACTGGGTGCCGCTGCTGCGCGACTTCTGGGAACCGTTCAAGGCGCGCGTCGAGGAGAAAAAAGACATCTCCCGCGAGGAGGTCGTCCAGGCGCGTGACCTGGGCACGGACCCGGAGACCGGCAAGCCGGTCCAGGTGCGTGTGGGGCGCTACGGGCCCTTCTGCCAGCTGGGCACCAAGGATGACGCCGAAAAGCCCCGCTTCGCCGGCCTGCGGCCGGGTCAGCGCATGGACACCATCACCCTGGACGAGGCGCTGGTGCTGTTCCAGCTGCCGCGCCATCTGGGGGAGACGGAAGAGGGCGAGCCGGTCCAGGCAAGCGTCGGGCGGTTCGGCCCGTTCGTGAAATACGGCAACAAGTTCGTCTCCCTGCGCGAGGATGACCCCTACACCATCAATCTGGAGCGGGCACTGGAGGTCATCGCGGAGAAAAAACGCGAGGACGCCAACCGCATCATCAACGAGTTCGACGGCGGCATCCGCGTCCTCCGGGGGCGCTACGGCCCGTACGTGACCGACGGCAAGAAGAACGCCAAGATTCCCAAGGACACCGATCCGGAATCCCTGGATCTGCCGGCCTGTCAGGAACTGCTGGCCAAAGCGCCCGCGCGCAAGGGGCGGCGCAAGCAGCCGGCGCGCAAGGGGACCGCCAAGAGCTGATGTCCGGACAGGCCATGGATCGATCCCTGCGACGCGCGCGCCGTGCGCTGGAAACCGGCGGCGTCATCGCCTACCCCACCGAGGCCGTTTTCGGCCTGGGCTGCGACCCCCTGGACGGTACGGCCATGCGGCGGCTGTTGCGGCTCAAGGGCCGTTTCCCGGGCAAGGGCGTGATCCTGATTAGCGGCGAGCTGGAACCGTTGCTGCCTTACCTGACCGCGAGCACGGCCCAGATCGAGCAGGCGCTGGCAACCTGGCCCGGGCCGGTGACGTGGTTGCTGCCAGCGCGGGCGGACGTCCCGGCCTGGCTGACCGGCGGTCGCCGCACGCTCGCGGTCCGTGTTACCGACCACCCGGTAGCCGCTGCGGTGAGCGCCGCCTTTGGCGATGCCGTGGTGTCCACCAGTGCCAACCGCAGCGGGTCGCCGCCGGCGCGCACCGCACAGCAGGTGCGCCTGCGCATGGGCGCCGGCCTGAGTACCGTCGTCCCGGGCGCCACCGGTGGCCGCCAGCGCCCCTCGGAGATCCGCGACGGCCGGACGGGAGCAGTGCTGCGGGCCTGAGCGCTGGCCCGGAAACAGTCCGGCAATACCACGACCAACGCATCGGCAGCATTCGCTTTCCTGCTCACGGGGACCCGCCATGAGTCAGCCTGATCCCGACGGCGTCCGCAGCTATCTCCTGGCGCTCCAGGACCACTTGTGCACGGTGCTGGCCACCGAGGACGGCACCGGCGCCTTCCACGAGGACGCGTGGGACCGTGCGGAGGGCGGCGGGGGTCGCTCGCGGGTGCTGTACCAGGGGGCGGTATTCGAACAGGCGGGAATCAATTTCTCCCACGTCTATGGCGACAATCTGCCGGCCGCCGCCTCGGAACGCCGGCCGGAGCTGGCCGGGCGCAGCTTCCAGGCCCTGGGCGTTTCGCTGGTCATCCACCCGCACAACCCCTACGTGCCCACCGCCCACGCGAACGTGCGCTTCTTCCTCGCCGAGCACCCGGAGGCGGAGCCGGTGTGGTGGTTCGGCGGCGGCTTCGA
>JAWOFB010000067.1:0-2645 GCA_046482445.1 Ectothiorhodospiraceae bacterium
GCCTCGACCACCTGCGCCCGCTCGGCCTCGCGGACCTTCTGAACAATCACCTGCTTGGCGGTCTGGGCCGCGATACGACCGAACTCCACCGACTCCATGGGCTCTTCCACCACGTCGCCGACCTGGAGCTGCGAATCCCGCTCCTGCGCCTCGCTGAGCCGAATCACCTGCGCCGGATGCTCGACTTCGGCTTCGTCCTCGACCACGTGCCAGCGCCGGAACGTGCTGTACTCACCGCTACGCCGATCCACGTCCACGCGGACGTCGACATCCTCCGGGTAGCGCTTCTTGGTCGCGGACGCCAGCGCGGATTCCACCGCTTCGACGATCACGCCACGGTCGACCCCCTTCTCGTTGGCGATCGCCTCGATGACCAGCAGGACCTCTTTGCTCATGCTTGCAACTCCAGACCCGGCGGGCTGCGCCCACCGGGTTATCAGACATCCGGTACCAGATTGGCCTTGTCGATGCGCTCCAGCGGGACCGCATACTCCACGCCTTCTTCCTCGATGATGGCACTGCCATCGCGTAACCCGCCCAGCGTGCCGCGGAACTTGCGCCGGCCTTCCCAGAGACTGAGTAGCCGAATGCGCACCTCGCACCCGGCAAAGCGCTCAAAATCCGCTGCCTTGAACAGCGGGCGATCCAGCCCCGGTGACGAGATCTCCAGCCGGTACGCCCCAGGGATGGGATCGTCCACGTCCAGCACGCCGCTGATCTGGTGCGAGACCGCCTCGCAATCCTCCAGCGTGATGCCGTCAGCGGCATCGATGTAGATCCGCAGCAGCCCCTCGCTCTTGTTGGGCCGGTACTCCAGGCCCACCAGTTCGTAACCCATAGCCGTGACCGCGGGCTCGGCCAACGTCGTCAGCTTGTCGTGGATGGCATCCATTGGGCGGTCCATACAAATAAAAAATGGGCCCCGAGGCCCATCCGATGCTCAGCGACCGATGCCTTTCACGCACCACCCGCTGGGTTGCCTGAATCCTGCCCGCCAAGCCCAGCGGGCACCCCGACTCCGGGCTACACCGGACATCGTGCGGGGCCGACATCGCGCGAGCCGCGCACGGGCCTCAACCCGTCAAACGGCACCGTTTCGAGCGGTGCAAAGTACACCTATCAGCCGTGTTTGGTCAAGGATCTGCGGCGGATTGCCGCACCAGTGAACCGGCGCGTCGCGGTGGCCCCGAGGGACGCCACCAACCTATAAATCTGCAACTGATGTCGATGGTTGCAAAGGCCGGCTTTCCGCACTAACTTTGGTACGAAAGAGGTTTTCGGATCGCAACCGAAAAAAATCGACACGGAAAGAGCCGCAGGAAAGGGCCAAGTCATGAGCCAGCACTCACCCACCGCCTTCGGCAAACGAACCCTTTCAGCGATACCTCCTTGCGTTGCTCGCAATGAAGCGTGCGTTCGTGTGGTCAGTGGGGCCGCCGCCTTGCGGTCGTGCTTACGCGGCCCGCGGACGCCAAAGGAATGCCCATACGGGACGAGAGGAGAGAGCACGATGCGCACACGCACGGACTCCATCATTGCCGCCATCACCCATGGCATCGTCATGTTCATGGCCCTGGCACCGCTCACGGTGGCAGCGTCAGACACAATGCAGGGAACCCTGCAGGAGTACATTATCGACTACCCCGCTGAGAACGGGGAATCGGAGGCGCCGGAGCATGCGGGCGTCGCCGCTCAGGGAGAGACCCCGCAATTCGGCCGCACCGAGCGCAAGTACCGGTTACAGCGTGACGACGGCAGCGACGTCATTCTGCAGGGAGAGGATGCCCTGGAGGATTACAGCACCGGCGACCGCGTATCGGTGCAGGGGCGCGTCGTCTCCGCCGCGGGGGCCGAGGGCCCGGAGCGAATGGCGGTGCAAACCGTCGAATCGGCCGATCAGACCGGTGAGACAAGGACGCGTGAAGACGGTGCGGAGCGCCAGTCCCGGGCCGCCGACCATGGTAGCGGCAGCGTGGAGCAGCGCCGGGTGCTGGGTATCGTAGTCGATTTCGAAGGCTCGGAGACCGGCATCAGCCAGGACGACGCCCGCAACGCCATTCGGGCAAGCAACACCTCGAGCGACGCCCTGTTCCGCATCGGCTCCGGCGGCGATGCCAATGGCGGCGGCCAGCTGGGCTTTTTCCCGCCTGAAGGCAGCGGGCCGGCGGTAACCCATGTCGACGTGGACATCACGCCGGATGGTTGCGACTTCTGGAAGGACGTCGATCCGTGGGCGGACGCCGCGGACGAGGCGGCCCGAAACCAGGGCATTGATTTCTCCAACCACCAGCACACCGTCTATTTCCTGCCCGAAGGCGCTACGAGCTGTCGTTGGGCCGGCCTGGGTGGCGTTGGCTGCGGCGACGGCTGCAGGGCCTGGGTTATCGGCACCGGCAACGGCACCACCGCCCATGAACTCGGCCACAATGTGGGCCTCAATCACACCCGGAAATTCCAGGGCGAGGGGGAAGAGCTCAAGGAGTACGGCGAGTACACCCTCATGGGCTGGCACTACGGCTTCATCAACCCGCCGCAGAGGGAATTCCTCGGCTGGTATGACGATCACCCGGACCGGATCCGGAGCGTGGAAGGTGGCGAGAAGACCGTCACGATTGCCGGGCTAAGCGCGGATTACGACGGTTCGC
>JAWOFB010000134.1:0-2690 GCA_046482445.1 Ectothiorhodospiraceae bacterium
GCGTTCGAGCTCGTAGACGGCACTGAACTCCGGGATCGCCCGGACATCGCCTTCGGACTCAGCCGCCGACAGGACCAACGGCATCATCAGCATGACTGCCGCCGTACCTCGTGCCACGATCCGGGTCACTGATGTCCTTGGCCTCGCTCGACTCCCCGTCACGCGTCCCCCGCAAGCAAAGCAAGTGTCTCGTCGTTGAGCAGGCGCTCCAGGGCCCGGCCGATGGCTGCGTCCAGGTAACGGGCGTTGGCTTCGGCATCAGGCCGTAGCACGCTGGTGTCGGTTCGCCGTACCGACGCCTCGTTGCCCAGTTCGCGCCCGTCCCGCTGGGCGCGGGCCGTCAGCGCCACGTTGGTGGTGATGTCACGGGGAACACCGGCCGAGACCCGATGATCGATGGAATCGATGATCACCGTCAGCCGCGCCGCCGCATCACCGCTGTCGGCAATGGTAAAGCCACTGCTGGTAAGCGCCTTCTCGACGGCGGCCCGGACCAGGTAACGCGGCGGCGTGGCACTGGTCAGCGGAACCGGATCCGCGCTGCCGTTGGAAAGCTGCCCGAGCCCCGGATCGCTGCGGGGGTCCTCGACCGTCACCGCCACCGTGACATTGTCGCCGACGGCACTGTCACCGAGCTCTGCCCGCGGCGCCAGACGCAGTTCCTGGCTGGTCTGGGCGCAGCCCGCGAGGGCCGCGACCATGACGAGCATCGCGATTCGCAGCAAGCCGCGTCTGTACAAAACAACCTCCTCGTTGCCGGTGGAAATCAGAAAAGCGTGAGCCGTGTCTGATCGTATCTGCTGGCCACAGCGTATACCATGGGCGCCTCCGGCGCGCATTCGGCACGGCATCATGGCAGATACTGGGAACATCATCCTCATCGGCATGCCCGGCAGCGGCAAGAGCACAGTCGGGCAGGCCCTGGCCAGGGAACTGGGCTGGTCGTTCGCGGATACGGACGCGCTGGTTGAGGCCCGCCAGGGACGGACACTGCAAGCCATCGTCGATACCGTCGGTCCGGGCGGCGTGCTGGAAGCCGAATCGCGGGAGGCGCGCAACCTGGACTGCCGCAACACGGTGATCGCAACCGGCGGCTCCATGGTCTACAGCGAGGCCGCCATGCGGGCACTGCGCCAGCTCGGTACGATTATCTGGCTGGATGTACCGCTGGCCGTCCTGGCCGCACGCGTGGGTGACGGCACCAACCGGGGGCTCGCCATGCGGCCGGGCCAGGATCTGTCCGATCTCGCCGCCGAGCGCCTGCCGCTGTATCGCCGCTACGCCGATATTCACATCGACTGCAGTGACCGCCAGCCGGAGCAGGTCGTCGCCGCTATCGTCGATCAGTGTGACGTGGCCTGACGCCCGAGCCATACCGGCTCAATAGCCAGCGTTTGCGCCGTCAGTGTTTGCCCAGAAGCATTTGCTGGACCTCGGCGATTTCTTCCTGGGCTTCGGCCAGAACCGTGGCGCCGTCACCCGGGTCCAGATCGGCCAGGCCGAGGCGCTGGTAGGCGGCTGTCGCCCGCGGATCCGGCACGTCCGCCCCCGGCTCCTGGGCCAGCGCGTGCAACTGGGCCTGCATGACCAGGTCGCCGTAATCCGCCCGATCCGTCTCACGGTGCCATTCTTCCGCCACCAGCGGCACGTTCACCATGTCATCGGGGAAGTTCCAGCGACGCAGGATCATGGCACCGACCTGCCCGCGGTACGCCGCCACCGTCTGCTGAAGGCGCGCCGGATTGTGGACCAGTTCGGGATAATGACCGGCATTGGTGAGCATGGGAATGACACCCAGGTCATGCACCAGACCGGCTAGCAGGGCGGTGCCCGGATCGAAACCACGGACGCGGCGGGCGAGAGCCTGCGTGATGGCAGCCACCAGGGCGCTGTGCATCCACAGCTCGGTCATGCGCTGATGGATCAACGGCTCATCGGAGTGGAACACCGCCTTCATGGCCACGGCCACCACCACTTCCCGCGTGGTGCGCAACCCCAGGCGCGTAATCGCCGGCGTCAGCGCATCCACCTGTCCCTGGCCACCGTAGGCGGCACTGTTCGCCGTCTGGATCAGCCGTGCCGCCAGCGCCGGATCCACCTGGATGATCCGGGCCAGTTCGCTGGCGCTGGCCTCTTGTTCCTCCACGGCCCGGCGGACCTTCAGCGCCATGTCCGGCATGCTCGGCAGTGTCAGCCGCTCCGCCACCAGGTCCTCGAACAGCCGGTAGAACAGCCCCTCGCCGGCGTCAGCGTTATCCGGCTCCACCACGCCCACGTCGTAGCCGGGCAACCGGGTATAGGCGACCACCGAGTCCACCTGCTCCTGGGGCAGACGAATCAGGCGGACCTCGGTGCTAGCCAGCGCGTTATGCGGAAACGGCCCGCCGGTGGCCAGCGGTTCGGGATGCACACCGGCGTCCCCGGTGCCCGTAACCGTGCGGCGTGTGCCGCCTTCATCCACGAGCAGCACCGACCCCGAGAGCACGTACCGGGCCCAGCCGTCGTCATCCCCCTGGCGAAAGATCACGCTCCGCGCGGCGTGATCCTCGATCTCCGCCATGCGGGCAAGCTGGCGCACCGCCTCACCGGGTAGATCGCGGAAGGGGACCAGATTTTCCAGGATATCCGCTCCGATCACGGCCATAGTCCCATGTTATTGTCTGCATCAGGTTTCGTGATGCTCGGCCACC
>JAWOFB010000264.1:0-3893 GCA_046482445.1 Ectothiorhodospiraceae bacterium
GCGGCACGTTCTTTGTCACGCTGCTGGACTTCTCCAGCCCGGGCGATCTAGAGCTGTTCATCGACGAGGAGCAGCTCGAGGCCCTGGAGAAGCAGATGGACGCCACCGGCGTGCTCAAGGGCAGCCAGATGGCGGCGGCCATGAACATGCTGCGTGACAACGACCTGATCTGGTCATTCTTCGTGAACAACTACCTCCACGGCGAGGATCCGTTCCCGTTCGACCTGCTGTACTGGAACCAGGATTCCACCAACATGCCGGCGCGGATGCACTCGTTCTATCTGCGCAACATGTATCTGCACAACCGGCTGCGCGAGCCGGGCGGCATTACCCTCAACAACGTCCCCATCGACCTGTCCAAGGTGCAGGTGCCGGCCTATTACATCTCCGCGCGCGAGGACCACATCGCACCGTGGAAGGCCACCTACGAGGGCGCCAAGCAGCTGGGTAGCGACGTCAAGTTCACGCTGGGGATGTCCGGCCACATTGCCGGGATCGTCAATCCGCCGGCGAAGAACAAGTACGGCTACTGGACCGATCCCAAGGGCGGTGCGCTGCCGGAGTCACCGGACGACTGGCTGGATCAGGCGGAGTTCCACGAGGGCTCCTGGTGGCCGGACTGGCACCAGTGGCTGGGCAACAACGGCGGTGATGCGGTCAAGCCGCCGAGCATGGGCTCGAAGACGTACAAGCCCATCGAGGATGCCCCGGGGAGCTACGTCAAAGAACGCAACGACGCCTGACGCGGTGCGGGCGTTCGGGGAGCCGGTTGCCCTGCGGGTGTGATTCGGCTGCCCGGTGCCGCGCGTTCTAAACGTTAGTGACTGCGGCGCAGGCACGCGGCCTGGGTGGGGCAACCGTAATCCGGGTGCCCCTCGCCAATCCCCGTGAGCACGACCCGGTAGCCGTACCGGCGCGCCAGGCGCCGGGCCCACTCGGCGAAGCGGTGTCGGTCCCACTCAAAGCGGTGATCCGGGTCGCGGCGCTCGCCGGGTGCCAGACCGTAGAGCGTGTTGTACTCCCGGTTGGGCGTGGTAATCACCACGGTATCGGGTTGTGCCCGTTCGAAAAGGGCCGCCTCCAGCGCCTGGAGACGCCGCGGATCGATGTGCTCGATGGTCTCGACGAGGGCGGCGGCATCGAATCCCTCGGGAATCCCCTCGCCCTCAAGCGATGCGGTCTGCATCACTTCCACACGCCCGTCCGCTATCGGGCCGGCCAGTTCCCGCCGAGCCACCGCCAGTGCCTCCCCCGAGACCTCCAGACCGAGCAGGTGCCGGAATTGCCCGTGCGCGGCCGCCGGCTTGAGCAAGGCCCCGGAGCCACAACCGATATCCACCAGCGTTCGAGCCCCGGAGTCGAGCAGGGCACCCAAGGCGTAACGCAGTCGCGCTTCGTGCAGCGTGTCGGGCTCGCTGGTGCCGTTGTTCATGGCTGTTCCCTTAGTAAAAACTCCGGAGCATGGGCTCGAAGAACGCACCGACCAGAAAGGCTACGGCGGCGGCACCACCGCCCATGGCGAGGGTTTGGATGCCGGCGCGCCAGCGGTTCATGTGCAGAATGACGCCCTTGGCGTAGCCAATCCCGAACAGGGCAGCCACTGTAATGACGCCCGTTGTCAGGAACGCCTGGGTGCCGGTGAGTACGGGTATCAGAAACGGGACGAGGGGGATCGCCCCGATCAGCACGAACGTGGCAAAGGTCGCCGCGCCGGCGTGCGTGGCCGATGGGCCGGTGAGGGCGACCCCGTGCTCTTCCACCAACATGGTATCCACCCACAGCGCCCGGTCGCGCGTGATTGTGGCAACGATGGTCTCAAGCGCCTGCCCTTCAAAGCCCTTGGCTTCGAAGATGGCCCGGATCTCGTCGCGTTCGCCGTCCGGGTCCACATCCACGTGGCGATTCTCCTGCTCGCGTAGCATGGCTCGGGTATCGTCCGTGCTTTTCACCGCCTGGTAGTTGCTCACACCCATGCTAAAGGCATCCGCGATCAGGCTGGCGAGGCCGAGGACAAACGCCACGGTTCCCGGCAAGCCGGCGCCGGCAACGCTGGCGACCACGGCAAGCGTGGTGACGCAGCCGTCGATGCCGCCGAGAATGGCATCCGGCAGATAGCTTGGCCGGCTGGCTGCGGCCAGGCGCTGACGGATGGCGGTTGGCTCGTGGCTGTGCTCGAGATTTTGCGGCATGGGAGCTGTTCGTTAACGGCCGTCGACGGCTGTGTATGGTAGAGGCTTTGCGCTTGATCGAACACGAAGCGCGTCGCAGGGGTAAGGAGGTTGTATGCGCTGGGTTCTGGTGACGGGTGCTTTGCTGGCTCTATTGGCCGTGCTGGTTGGCGCAGCAGCCGAGCACGTTTTGCGCCCGGCCGCCGATGCCGCCGACTGGCGGCGCATCGAGACGGCCATGGCGTATCACCGCTTTGGCGCGCTGGCGGTGACGGCCCTGGGCCTGGCGCTAATGGCGGGGGTTCGGCAACAACGCCGGACGCTCGCCGCTGCCGCCTGCTTGCTGACCGCGGGTACCGTGCTGTTCAGCGGAACCCTCTATGCCGGGCCACTGGTGTCCTGGTCATGGCTCACCAGCCTGACGCCCTGGGGCGGCCTGCTACTGATCCTGGGTTGGGGGGTGCTGGCCATCGGTGGCCTTCGCCATGGTCTCCAGGGAGCTCCGTGACGGTATCGCACAGGCCCTTGACGAGGGTATAGCGCTGTCTATACTTATTTGGTCTTGTGACGAATGAAAGGCGTATCTATGGCCCCGTCGTCCTCCGAGTCCGACGCCGTCCGCCTGCCTGCCGATGCCCACCGTCACGCCCGAGCCTTTCAGAAGGCCCGTGACGCGCGTCGCAGCGAACTCGTCGAGGACTACGTGGAACTCATCGGCGATTTCATCGAGCGCTACGGCGAAGCCCGCCAGGTCGACATTGCGGAGCGGCTGGGTGTCGCACAGCCCACGGTCGCCAAGATGCTCAAGCGCCTCGCCGACGACGGGCTTATTACCCGGCGGCCTTACCGCGGCGTCTTTCTCACGGACGCTGGGCGCGAGATCGCGGAGGCCAGCCGCCGACGCCACGAAATCGTGGAGGCCTTCCTGCGCAGCCTCGGAGTCAGCGACGAGGTCGCGCGCAACGATGCCGAGGGCATGGAGCACCACGTCAGCACAGAGACGCTGGATGCCTTACGGCGGTTCGTCGAGGGTGGTTCCGGCTGACGACGTCATTCGAGCGTGCGCAGGGCATGCCTGATAGTTAGCCACTGCTATACTGAATAGGAAAGTGACTAGTTTGGGATTAAAACCGGCTGGCTGGGTTGTATTACGCGACGCCGTTGTGCGCTGGTTCGGAGGGGACTGAATGAGACACCTGTTCGCAGTTGCGGTGCTGGCCGTGCTGGCCGGGCCCGGGTATGGCCACGCCGACGACGAGCCAGACCCGGTCAACGCCGTAGCGACCATTGGCATGATCCGCGATGTCGTTGCCAACGTGGGCGGTGACTGTGTCACGGCCGAGGGCATGATGGGGCCCGGCGTCGATCCCCATCTCTATCGAGCCAGTGCCGGCGACGTGAGCATGCTCCGTGACGCCGAGGTGATCTTCTACGCCGGCTACGCCCTGGAAGGCCGCCTCGGCCGTGTGCTTGATCGCCTGAGCCAGCGCATCCCGACGGTTGCGGTCTCGGAGGCCGCGCATGACCGGGACGTACTCATCCCCGTAGCGGACTATGACGGCGTTGATCCCCACCTGTGGATGGATGCCGCTCTTTGGTCGGGGACGGTTCCAGTGATCGCGGATGCACTGTCCGAGCGCCGCCCTGCCTGCGAGGCGCTGATCCGGGAGAACGCCGCTGCTTACCGCGAGCAGCTCATGGCCCTGGACGAGTGGATCCGCGAAG
>JAWOFB010000325.1:0-5584 GCA_046482445.1 Ectothiorhodospiraceae bacterium
CCCGCGGTGATCGGGGATCCGCGGCGGACATAGAGCGCCAGCCGCGTACGCGCCACGACCGTCCCGCGGTCGCCGGAGACCTCCTGCTCAACCAGCGTGTCCGGCAGCCGCTCCCCGGCAACCAGGGCCAGGTCGTACGGCGCGCCGCCGACGAGCCGCTCCGTCATGTACCCGGCTGCAGCCATGTCTACGCCGACGCTTGCGCCTTCAGCCTCTTCGAAAGCCGCGACCAGTTCGGGGATCACCGCCTGCATGGCTGAATCCGCCGCAACCCGGGCCCGTTGCTGGGCCTGAACCGGCGTCAGTAGCACCATCGCGATGGCGATTCCCGCTGCGACAGCGCAGGCGTGTCTTCGTTGTCGGATCGCCGTCACCTTGCCACACTCCAGTTATCGGGAGGGATGACGTCACGTCGGCCCATCGCCAAGGCTGACGTAGCCCAGGGCACCGTTACGCCGGGAAACCGACTGTTACCGAGGGTAACAAACCCCGCGCCACAGCGGAGCCCAATCCCTTGAGTTTGCGGAGTCAGGGACTTGGCACCGCTTGTGCATCGAGTCGGTGGAGAAGAGGAGGTCCGAGACACCGTGACCGAGAGCGCTGCCGACCGGATACCCAACGCCGACGCGGATTCCCTGGTGGATTTCCTGCGGCGACATGCGCCGTTCGATCGAATGGATCGCGGGCGCGTGCAGGGCATGGCCACACGCCTGGAATGGGCACATTTCCCTGGTGGTACGACGGTTGTCGAGCCGGACTCCGGGCCGGTGTCACGGCTTTTTATCGTATTTCGCGGGCGCATTCAGCGCAGTTTGCCCGACACGGATACCGCTGCCAGCGATCAGGCCTGGCAACTGCTACCCGGTGAGTGCTTCCCGGTCGGCGCCCTTCTGTCTCGACGCCCCGTGAGGACGACGCACCACGCCGTCGAGGACACGGACTGCCTGACGCTGGACCGGGAGTCATTCAACGAACTCCTGGAAGCGTCCCGGATTTTCAACGATTTCTGCACCCACCGGCTGTCAACCCTTCTCAACAGCATGCAGCGGGAGGTTCAGGCAGACGCGTTCCGGGGCATGGGTGGTGATACGTCCCTGAACGTCCCCCTCGGTGACCGCATTCAACGAGCGCCGGTGCTGTGCCACAGCACAACCCCCGTCCGCGAGGCCATGGAGGCCATGCAAGAGGCTCGTGTGGGTAGCATCGTCGTCACGGATTCCGATCACCGGCCAGTAGGTGTGTTCACGTTGCGCGACCTGCTGGAGCGCGTCGCCCTCCCGGGGTTGGGTCTGGAGACGACCATGGACGCGGTCATGACCCCGGACCCTGTCTGCCTGCCGCGCTCGGCCTTTGCGTTCGAAGCCGCCATGGTCATGGCCCGCGAGGCAATCCACCACGTCTGTGTGGTCGACCGCGGTCGGTTGATCGGCGTGATCTCCGAACGCGATCTCTTTTCCATGCAGCGGGTGGGTCTGGTCAACCTCAGCAAGACCATCAGCCGGACCAACACCATCGACGGTCTGGCGAGCCTGCGCCCCGAAATCCATTCCCTGGTCGACCAGATGATCGCTCAGGGCGTGCGCGTGGCGCAGATCACCCAGATGATCACCATGGTCAACGACCGCATTACCCGTCGCTTGATCGAGGTGTGCCGGCGCGATAGCGAGGAGCTGCCGCCGGTGTCATTCAGCTGGCTGGCATTCGGTAGCGAGGCCCGCGAGGAGCAAACCCTCAAGACGGATCAGGATAACGGCGTCATCTTTGCGGAACCCGACGGCTGGAGCGCGGACGACGTCCGCGCGGCGCTCACGCCGTTCTTCCGGCGCGTCAACGAGGCTCTCGACGCCTGCGGCTATCCGCTATGCGAAGGCAACATCATGGCCAGCAACCCGGACTGCTGCCTGAGCGAAGCGGAGTGGCGCGAACGTTTCGCGCGCTGGATCGACCAGGGCACACCGGAGCACCTGCTGCAGGCCTCGATCTTCTTCGATTTCCGGATTATCGACGGGGCGCCGGATGCCGCGGATAATCTGCGGGCGTGGCTGCTGGAACGCACCTCCGGCAACAGCCGCTTCCGTCGCCAAATGGCCGCGAATGCGCTGCAACTGCGGCCACCACTGGGATTATTCCGTTCGTTCCGCACCGAGTCGCGCGGCGAGCACCGCAACACGCTCAACCTCAAGCTCAACGGTGTAACGCCGTTCGTGGATGCCGCGCGTATTCTCGCCCTCGCCCACCGGATCCCGCTGACGAGCACGCGCGGGCGCCTGCGTCAGGCTGCCGAGCGCGGGATTCTGGATCCCGGCGACGTGGATGCCTGGTGCGACGCGTACGACTACATCCAGATGCTGCGCATGCGCAAGAATCAGGAGCAACGTGCGGCGGGACTGCCGCTGAGTAACCGGGTCGACCCGGATGAACTCAATGACCTGGACCGACGCATCCTAAAGGAGGCCTTCCGAGAAGCGAGAACGTTACAGAACAAGATCGAAAGCGATTACCAACTCTGAGGCAATCGCCATAACAATCAACTCCTGGAGGAGAACCATGTCTGATGCCAATCGACAGGAGCAACGCAACGAGTACTGGCGGCGGAATGTCCGCATTATCGGCGGGTGCCTGGCTGTCTGGGCCCTGGTGTCGTTCGGTCTGGGAATCCTACTCGGCCCCACGCTGAACGCGATCGAGATCGGCGGCTACCCGCTGGGCTTCTGGTTTGCCCAGCAGGGATCCATTCTCACGTTCCTGGTCATCATCTTTTTCTACGCCTGGCGTATGAACAAGCTCGACCGGGAATTCGAGGTCGACGAACAGTAAGGGGCCCCTGATAATGAGCTTACAAGTACTCAGTCTGATCGTCGTGGGCCTGACCTTCGCCCTGTACGCAGGGATCGCCGTTTGGGCGCGGACAGGCAGCACAAGCGAGTTCTACGTCGCCGGTAAGGGAGTCAACCCGGTCCTCAACGGCATGGCCACTGCCGCGGACTGGATGTCCGCAGCCAGCTTCATCTCCATGGCCGGGCTTATCGCCTTCCTGGGCTACACCGGCGGTGCCTATCTCATGGGCTGGACCGGTGGTTACGTGCTCATGGCGCTGCTGCTGGCACCGTACCTGCGCAAGTTCGGCAAGTTCACGGTGCCCGAGTTCATCGGCGACCGGTTCTACTCGAAACCGGCGCGGGTGATCGCGGTGGTGGCACTGCTGGTCATCTCGATCACCTACGTGATCGGGCAGATGCGCGGTGTCGGGATCGCGTTCTCCAACATCCTGAACGTGGACCTGACCGTCGGCCTGGTCTCGGGCATGGTGATCGTATTCATCTACGCGGTATTCGGTGGCATGAAGGGGATTACCTACACCCAGATTGCCCAGTACTGCGTGATGATCTTCGCCTACACGGTGCCGGCGCTGTTCATCTCGTTCCAGCTCACCGGTAATCCGCTGCCACAGTTGGGCCTGGGATCCACGCTGGTCGGGGATGATCGCTATCTCCTGCAAGCCCTGGACGAGACCCTGGTCGATCTGGGCTTCCAGCCCTACACGGAGGTCAAGGGCATGAGCATGGTGAACATGTTCATGCTGACGCTGTCCCTGATGATCGGTACAGCCGGGCTGCCCCACGTCATCGTGCGGTTCTTCACGGTGCCGCGCATCCGGGACGCCCGTAAATCCGCGGGCTGGGCCCTGGTGTTCATCGCCCTGCTGTATCTCACCGCTCCGGCCGTTGGCGCCATGTCCATGTGGAACGTCATCAATACGGTGCAGACGGGCGAAGTCGGTGCCGAGGAGGGCAACGTGCCGGTCGAGGAACTTCCGAGCTGGACCGACCGCTGGGAGGAAACCGGCCTGCTCGAGTTCACGGACAAGAACGATGACGGGCGTATTCAGTACTACAACGAGGACAACGAAGAATTCGCCCAGATGGCGGAAGAAGAGTACGGCTGGGAAGGCAACGAAGTCACGAAGTTCGACCGTGACATCATTGTGCTCGCCACGCCGGGTATCGCTCAGCTACCCAACTGGGTCATCGCCCTGGTCGCCGCGGGCGGCATTGCTGCAGCCCTGTCCACAGCGGCGGGCCTGTTGCTTGCGATCTCCTCGGCGGTCTCTCACGACTTGCTGAAGGGGGTATTCACGCCTTCCATTACGGAAAAGGGTGAGATGCTCGCGGCCCGCATCAGTATGGCTGTCGCCATCCTCTTCGCCGGGTACCTGGGTCTGAACCCACCGGGCTTTGCGGCAGAGGTCGTGGCGCTGGCCTTCGGGTTCGCCGCAGCCAGTATCTTCCCGACGCTGATGATGGGCATCTTCTATCGCAAGATGAACAAGGAAGGCGCTATCGCAGGCATGCTGGCCGGTCTGGGTGTGACCCTGCTGTACATCTTCACGTACAAGGGCTGGTTCTTCCTGCCGGACACCAACATGCTGGCCGATAACGCCGACAACTGGCTCTTCGGCATCAGTACCGGCTCCTTCGGTGCCGTGGGTGCGGCCGTGAACTTCATCGTGGCCTTTGCCGTCGCGAAGATGACCGCACCGCCGCCCGACGACATCCAGAAGCTGGTGGAAAGCGTGCGCGTACCGCGGGCGGACTAACCCTCCCCCGCGACACCGGGGACGCCCTGGGCGTCCCCGGAAACCAAAAAGCCCGCTGGTCGGCGGGCTTTTTTATGCTTATTCGCTGTCCTGGCGCCCTTGCCGGGTCGCGAGCAGGACGTAGCGGATGTTGTAGGCGAACCCGGTCACCAGGGTGATCCCGCCCGTTACCAGAAACAGGTAGAACAGTGCCGGCAACCCCGCCAGCCATCCGGCCCACAGGGCAATCAGGCTGATCGCGGCCATGGGCAGGCTGATGCGCAGCAGCAAACGCAGCCATGGATCACGACTCGCGGGTCGGTCTTGCGTGTTCATCACACCCCCATTATTGGCTTTGTACCTTGTTCGCACTGAGGGGTGATGGTACGCCTGGCGCTATCAAGTCCACCAGCCAGGCTGATCAAACGACGACTCAAACCGGTCACGACACGGTCGCGACCCGTGCTATCGTCATTACTAAAGCGTAGGGAACGCCCGGACGCCCACGGCGATCGGACGCCGTCCTTCGCGGCGAACACAAACCTCTCGGGCGGAGATCGTGGCCAGCAAATGCCACCGATAGCGGCAATCATGGCCGGCCTAGTCGCCAGCGCGGCACTGGTCGGCGCTAGTGCCTACCTGGCACATGGAATGATGGGTCCCGGCGGCACCGCCATGGTGGCAGCGGCCGCCACCGTGCCGATGGTACTCGCCGCCGCACTGCTCGCCGAGCGGCTCTGGCGGCGGCCCGCCCGCCGTCTCAGCCGTGGCATCCGCGCATTGCTTGAGTCCCAATCAGGCTCAAACGCGGTCGCGCAACCGGACCATCATGACCTTGGTGAGTTGCCGGCCGAGATTCAGGCCCTGGCGCATCAACTCACGGAATCGCGGCAAGCCATTCAACGTGCCACCGACGCGGCCACGGGTCAGATCCAGGAGCAAAAGCGCTGGCTTGAGGTGATCGTGCAAAGCCTCGACGACGGCGTCATTGTCTGCAGCCCCGATCAC
>JAWOFB010000333.1:0-2861 GCA_046482445.1 Ectothiorhodospiraceae bacterium
CGGCCTGCTTGCTGTGATCCATGCCGGCGTGGCAGCCCTCGCGCATGCAGGCGGAGTTGCTGATCTGTGCGTGGGGCTTGGTGCTGTAGGCGTGGGAGACGTATTTGACGAACTGGACCATGCCCTCCATCTTGCCCTTCACCTCCGCCTGGACGCCGGGCTCGTAGTGGCATTTGACGCAGGCGACGTCCTGGTGGGAGGAGTGCTGCCAGGACTCGTAGTATTCGCCCATGTAGTGGCAGGAGACGCAGAATTTCGGGTGCTCGGTCAGCTTGACCGAATAGACGCTCAGAAGCAGCATAGCCCCGGCGGTCACCGGCACCGCGGCCAATGCCGCCCCGCGCCAGGTGAAGATCGAGATCATCGGCAGGGCGGGGCCTCGCTCCAGGAGGCGCTTCAGGTAGGGCAGCAGGAAGAACGTGCCCATCACGAGGACGCCGATCACCAGGTAGAACAGCACGTCCTGGGTGAACCCGCTCGTGCTGGCTTTGACCCAGTCGTAGGTCAGGAGCGTGAGGGACAGAGTGAGCAGGTAGGCGAAGATGTCCTCGCGGCGCAGCACGAAAAGGGCGGTGAAGACGGAGCCGGTCACGAGGTAGACCCACCAGGTGTGGGCACCGGTGGCGGAGTGGACGTTGGCCGCCCCGGCGGCGACGGCCAGCAGGGCGGAGAGTGCGTAGAGCGCGGAGGACCATCTGGCGCGTCCGAGGTAACCGAGTCCCAGCCAGATCACCGCCAGCCACGCCATCAGCGGCGCCTGCTGGTGGAACACTCCCCCCACGTAACCGGTGGCGGCGAAGAGGACGGCCAGACTGGCCCATGCGCCGGCGCCAAACCGGAACACCTCTTTGTTTTTCAGCCCCGGCATGAGCGTGTAGAGCAGTCCGTAGGGGACCATCGCGAGAGCAAGCCCGGCCGGGGTCTGGCGGGAGGCCAGGATGAGGGCGGCCAGCGCCAGGGCCGTGCCCGCGGCGTGTCCAACCGACTCCAGGCTCCGCGCCACGTCCGGGCGGCCTTTGCGGGCCAGGCCGGCCAGAACGAACAGGACGGCGGGAACGGCTGCCCCCAGGGCGATCCGGGCGGTGATGCCGCCGGCGACGCCGAATATCACGAGAATCGTCCCCAGGGCCAGGATCCCGCCGGCCATCTGGGCGAACCGGTCCCGTCCGCTGCAGATCCATGAGAGCGTGCAGGCGGCGCCGAGCGCCACCAGGCAGGCGCCGGCCCCGGTCGGCCCGATTTCGCTGACGGGGCCCAGCGCGATGGCCAGTGCCCCGGCGAGCACCGCCGTGGCGGCGATCATAAGTTCATACAGGTCCCACCCCTGCTCGCGTCGTCCCGCCAGCGCCACGGCGACGAATCCGATGGCGGTGGCGCAGTAGAGCAGTTCGGTCGCCCCGGCGAATCCGGCCACGATGGCCGCGGCGATGCTCAGGACAAGCCAGGCCAGGCTGCTCGCGTTTCGCAGCATCTGTGCCCCCCGGGCCTCGACCATCGCGTAGCAGACGGCCGCCAGGATCGCGCCCCCCAGCGGCACCATCCACAGCGCCGGGCCGGTGGCATAGAGCAGGGCCGCGCAGGTCAGGGCGCCGGCCGCCGCGGGGCCGATGCCCAGCAGGAAACCGCGCCCTTTCCGGGCGGCGGCGATTATCCCAACGGTCAGCAGAGCCGCCAGCGATGCGGTCAGCCCGGTGGCCGCCCCCATGGCCAGCAGCGGCACATACCAGGCGAACAGGGCGGGGAAAACCGCGGCCTCACCGAGACCCTTCCACGACCGTCCCATCGCCTCAACGCGTTTGTCCAGGCCGGCCATCCCGACCAGAAACAGGGCGGGTAGAGCCACGGCGACCACGGCCGCCGATGCCTCCGGCAGCAGCGTCGCCAGCCCGAACAGGCCGGCGGAGAGAAAAAGGCCCGCTCCCAGCGCATACAGGTTACGGCCCCAGAACAGGTCGCGTTCGCGCCGGGCGGTCATCCACGCCATCACGGTGCCGCAGACGACCGCCCCCGCTCCCACCATGGCGTTGAGGGGAAGGGCAAAGATCATCACGCCCACGGGAATCATCAGAACGAGCGATCCCAGGAAGAAGACCTTTCCCAGCACCCGTTCGGCCATCTTGGCCCGTCGCACCTCGCGGGTCATCCCCTCCAGCTTCCGGTACGTCATCCACAGGAACAGGGAGCCGAGCGAGAGCGCGAGGAGGAAGAACGGCCAGTGGGCGAGGGCGAGCGCGAGAGATACCAGCAGCGCGGCCCCACCGCCGACGTAGAAATGTCGTCCCACCCGATGACCGCGCAGGCGGTGAAAGCGGGCCCCCAGCAGCAGAACGACGGCGGCGGCCACAGCGGCGGGCATCCACCAGAAAGTCACCGGCCAGACGGCCGCCCCGCCCAGCACGGCTCCGGTCAGCAGAAAGGCCGAGACCACGTACGCGTAGAGCACGTGCGCGCCCCCCGCGAAGTGCGCCAGGTAGACGGCCGCAAACGCCACGCAGGTGAAGGATGAGACGTAGGCCGCCGGCCCGCTGGAGGCCAGCGTCCCCGGAGCCTGTTTCAGCGCCCAGCCGGTGAAGACCGCCACCGTGATGTGCATCGCGCGGTAGACGGTGCGCGGGAAGTCGGCCAGATTCTCGCCGAGTTTCTTCTCCAGGTAGCGCCCCACCAGGAAGAGCGCCAGCACCAGCGGCACCGACAGGGCGGGAAAGAAGACGGCGGGCGCTCCCAGCGCGTGGCAGGTCAGGAAATAAGCGACCGCCCCCAGCAACATGGTAGCGTAGAGGAAATGCCCCCTTCGGGTGATCACGGACGCCAGCAGGTAGGGGAGGGAGAAACCAAAAATGAGGGTGGCGCTCAGGGCGGGG
>JAWOFB010000345.1:0-6408 GCA_046482445.1 Ectothiorhodospiraceae bacterium
CTGGCGCCGAGGGCCGGATGAAACGGAATACGCCATCTCGGCCATCCCCCTGGGTGGTTACGTGCAGATGCTGGACGAACGCGAGGGGCCGGTACCAGAGGCCGAGCGGCATCGGGCATTCAACACGCAGCCGTTGTGGCGACGGACGCTGATCGTTGCCGCGGGGCCGGTGGCCAATTTCCTGTTGGCGATTGTGATCTACTGGTGCGTGTTCGTGGTGGGTACGGCCGAGGTGCGGCCGGTGGTTGGTGAAGTGGCGGATGGCAGCGCGGCTGCTGCAGCGGCCTTCGAGCGCGGTGATGAAATCCGCGCCATCGGTGACCGCGAGACACGGTCCTGGGACCGCGTGCTCATGGCCTTCATGGATTACGGCCTGGACGGTGCCGTGGTGCCGGTGCAGGTGCGCACCGATGACGGCGCCGAGCGGCAGCGCCAACTGGATCTGAGCGGACTGGGCCGCATCGGGGATGACCCCGACCTCCTGGGCGAGATTGGCCTGGAGCCATGGCGGCCGCGTTTGCCGGCGCGTATTGGTGAGCTAGTGGATGGCGGGGCCGCGGATCAGGCCGGCCTGGAACCCGGCGACCGGGTCCTGGCGGTGGGTGATCAGTCCGTGGATGGCTGGCGCTCGCTTGTGGAGGCCCTTGAAAGCCGGGCCGGCGAGTCCGTCACCGTATCGATTCAGCGCAATGACAGCGAGCGTGATGTCACCGTTGCCCTCAATGCCTCCGGCAACGATCGGGGTGTTCTCGGCGTTCGCCCGCAGGTGCCGGACGGGGCGTTTGAGGACATGGTGCACACGGTACGCTACGGGCCGGTCGCCGCTCTCGGGCACGCCATGGGTGATACCTGGCGAACGGGGACCCTGACCGTCGAGGTTCTCGGCAAGATTGTCACCGGTGAGGCGTCGGTGAAGAATCTGAGCGGGCCGATTAACATCGCACAGTACGCCGGAGACACCGCGGCCAGTGGCCTGGCCTCCTACGTCAAATTCCTGGCCTTGATCAGCATCAGTCTGGGCGTGGTCAATCTGCTCCCGATTCCCATCCTCGACGGCGGGCATTTGCTGTATTTTGCCGCCGAAGCCGTCAAGGGGAGTCCGGTCTCGGAGACGGCGCAGGCCATCGGGCAACAGCTTGGCATCGTCATGCTGGTGCTGCTCATGGGTTTGGCTATTTTCAATGATCTGGTTCGCCTGACCGGTTGAACAAGAACAATCGAACTAAAAAGGTTGGTATGCGCACACTTGCTGCTGCTGTCGTCCTGGTGCTCGGTCTCCTGTCACCGGCTCAGGCGTTCGACGCGTTCACGGCGGAGGATATCCGCCTTGAGGGATTGCGCCGGATTTCTCCGGGGACCGTGTTCACGCATCTGCCGGTGAGTACCGGTGATCGTGTGGATGAGGCGCTTGCCGCGGAAGCGGTGCGGGAACTCTTCGATACCGGCTTTTTCAACGATGTTGAGTTGCGCCGCGATGGCGACACGCTGGTTGTGGCGCTGGTCGAGCGCCCGGCCGTCGCCGAGATCGAAATCCGCGGCAACGATGCCATCGAGAGCGAGCCGCTGCTCCAGGCCATGCGGGACTCGGGCCTGGCGGAGGGGGAGACCTTCAACCGCGCGCTGCTCGACGGCATCCAGCGCCAGCTCCGTCGCCAGTATTTCTCCCAGGGCCACTACAACGTGGACGTGGAGACCACCGTATCGCCACTGGAACGCAACCGTGTTGCCGTGCGCATCGATGTCGACGAGGGTCAGGCAGCGCGTATCGAGGATATCCACTTCACGGGCAATGACGCGTTCAGCGACGATACCTTGCAGGATATCGTCTCCCTGGGGCCCAGGCCCTGGTATCTGCCGTTCTCCGGCCGCGATCAGTACTCGCGGGAGGCGCTGCAGGGTGATCTGGAGAGCGTGCGTTCCCATTATCTCAACCGGGGCTACGCGGATTTCTCGCTGGTCTCGAACCAGGTCTCCCTGTCGCCGGATCGCTCCCGCATTTTCGTGACCGTGAACGTGGACGAGGGCGCGCAATACCGCATCGGTGACGTGGACATCGTCGGTGACACCATCGTCGGCCGGGATGAGCTGGCCGAACTGGTGGAGATCGAGGAGGGCGAGCTGTTCTCGCGCGAGAACATCGAGGCCGGGGCATCGGCCATTCGTGAGCGCCTGGGCGAAGAGGGTTACGCCTTTGCCAATGTCAATCCGGCGCCGGATATCGACCGGGAAGACGAATCGGTGGACCTGACGTACTTCGTTGATCCGGGCGACAGAACCTACGTGCGCCGCGTCAATATCACGGGCAACAACCGAACCGATGACGAGGTGATCCGGCGCGATATCCGGCAGATGGAAGGCGGGCTGCTGTTGTCCGGCAACATCGAGCAGTCACGGCGTAACCTCAATCAGCTGGGCTTCTTCGAGCGGGTTGAATTCGAGACGCCAAGGGTTCCCGGCGAGCCCAATCAGGTGGACGTCAACGTGGACGTCACCGAGGGACTTTCCGGCAACATCCAGGCAGGGATCGGCCTGAGCAGTGATCAGGGCCTGCTGCTGAACTTCTCCACCTCCCAGGACAACATCCTGGGCTCCGGTGATCGCGTGCGCGTGGCGGCCAATAACAGCCGCGTGAGTACCCTGTACCAGTTCTCGTATACGGACCGGTACTACAACATCGACGGTGTCACGCGCCACTTTGACGCCAGCCTGCGGGATTTCGACGCCCGGCGCGATAACCGCTCGGACTTTTCCCTGCGCGAGGGTGAGGTGGATGTCGGCTTTACGGTGCCGCTCAACGAGGATGACTCCGTGCGTTTCGATGCCGGCATCGAGGATCTGAAGCTGGAACTCGGCGATGATCCTGCGGATCGGCAAGTTCGCTTCCGAGATCGAGAGGGTGAATCCTTCTTTAACTATCTGCTCGGTGTCAGCTGGAGTCGCAACACCCTCAATCGGCGGGTTTTCCCGACCAGCGGCAGTCAGCAATCCCTCAGCGGCACGGTAACCTTGCCAGGTAGCGACCTGGAGTACTTCAAGGCGAACTACCGCTACACCCAGTTCCTGCCGCTGGGCGAGCGGACGGCGCTGTCCTTCGAGGGCCGTGCGGGCTACGGCGAGGGCTACGCCGACACGGGCCGGCTGCCGTTCTTCAAGAACTTCTTCGCCGGTGGTCCGCGGTCGGTCCGCGGCTACCAGTCGAGCACGCTGGGGCGTCGCGGCAGCGACGGCGAGCCTGCGGGGGGTAACGTGCGCACGATTGTCACCACGGAGCTCTTCTTCCCGCCGCCGCTGGTCGATGTGGAGTCGGTGCGGCTATCGACCTTCGTCGACGGTGGCCAGGTGTACGATACCCGGGAGCAGTCCGTAGATGCCTCGGAACTGCGCTATTCGGCCGGCATGGGTCTGACCTGGATGTCGCCGCTGGGCGCATTGACAGTGAGCCTGGCCGAACCGTTTAATACCGACGCGAACAGTGAAACCGAGCGGTTCCAGTTCACCATCGGCCAGTTCTTCTAGGCCCACCGGCTGGCACCCGCAACCACGAGGTACAAGGTAGACGGTATGGACAGGCTCTTCCTCGTGGCGGTACTGGGTCTTGCGCTTGTGCTGTCGTCCCCGCTGGTGGGGGCGCAGGACATGAAGATCGGTTATGTGGACACACGACGTGTCACCCAGGAAGCCCCCCAGGCGGAAGCCGCTCGCGCCAGTCTCGAAGACGAGTTCGGCCCGCGCGACCAGGAGATTTCGCAAGAGCAGGAGGAGTTGCGCGAACTCGAGCAGCGATTGCGGCAAGATGCCGCGGCGTTGAGTGAGTCCGAGGGCGAGGAGCTGCGGCGTGAGCTGGTGGCCCGTCAGCGAGAAGTCCGGCGCTCCGAAGCGGAATTCCGCGAGGATTTCAACCTGCGGCGCAACGAGGAACTGGGTCAGCTGCAACAGCGGATTATCGACGTGATCAGCCGGCTCGCCGAGGAAGAGAATTTCGATCTGGTGGTCAGTGAGGGCGTGCTCTACGCGAGCGAGCGCGTGGATATTACCGAGCGCGTCCTGGATCGGCTCGAGCGCCAGCACGAAGACGGCTAACACCCCATCGCGACAACCGCTCGTGGCGCGCCGCCCAGGGCACTTGCCGCCCCTGAGCCCGACGGGGTGTGTGGAGAACGAACGCATGAAACGTCTCGGAGAGCTCGCTGAGTTGCTCGGGCTGGAACTGGTGGGCGACGCCGATCATCGGGTGGACCGGATCGCCTCGCTCCGGGATGCCGAGGCGAGCGCCCTTGCCTTCGTCGCGGATGCTCGTTACCGCAAGTATTTGCCCGAAACCCTGGCCGGCGCGGTCATCGTGTCTCCTGCCGATCGCGAGCAGGTTCGGGGCAACGGCCTGATTGCGGAGCATCCGCATCTCGCCTTCGCACGAGCGGCTCAATTGCTGTATCCACCACCGGCGCCGGCCGGTATCGCGTCGTCGGCGCAGATCGCAGCGGATGCGACTCTCGGGGCCGCAGTGACCGTGGGTGCCAACAGCGTGATTGAATCCGGGGCAAGCCTGGGGGACGGGGTGTGGATCGGCCCGGGCGTGGTGATCGGGCGCGATACCATCGTCGGCAATGAGTGCCAGATCGGTGCCGGCTGCGCCATTCTCGCGGACGTGCACCTGGGCGCGCGGTGTCGCGTGCAGGCGGGTGCGGTCATTGGCTCCGACGGTTTCGGCTTCGCGCGCGACGGCGTCCGGTGGGAGCGCGTGCCGCAGGTTGGGGGTGTGCGTATTGGCGACGACGTGGACATCGGCGCCGGTACGACCATTGACCGCGGGGCCATTGGCAATACCGTGCTGTGCCACGGGGTTCGCATCGATAATCAGGTGCAGATCGCCCACAATGTCGAAATCGGCGAACACACGGCCATGGCCGCGTGCGTTGGTATCTCCGGCAGTACCCGGATCGGGCGTGAGTGCACCATCGCGGGTATGGTGGGGATTGCCGGACACCTGGTCATCGGGGACAAGGTTCACATAACGGGGATGACCCAGGTAACCAAGAGCCTGGCGGGCCCGGGGGTCTACTCATCGGGCACGGGAGTGGATACCAATCGGAACTGGCGCCGCAATGCTGCCCGCTTCCACCAGCTTGACGATATCGCTAGGCGGCTACGCACAGTTGAGCGGCGCCTTGCCGACGGCGATAACGGCTCGGAGCCAGCCGAAAACGACAACAACTGAACCCGCCGGGATTCGTATGGACAGCAATCGCATCAAGAACCTTTTACCCCATCGGTATCCATTTCTGCTTGTGGACCGCGTGCTCGAGTGTCAGCCCGGCGAGCGTCTGGTGGGTATCAAGAACGTCACAATCAATGAACCCTTCTTTCAGGGCCATTTCCCGGTTAAGCCCGTCATGCCGGGTGTTCTGGTACTGGAGGCGACCGCCCAGGCCTGCGGGCTGCTCGCCTTCGAGACGGAGGGCCGTGCGCCGGGGGGAGAAACGATCTTCTACCTGGTCGGGTTCGATAAGGCTCGCTTCAAGCAACCGGTCGAACCCGGCGACCAGCTTCGCATTGAGATCGAGCTGGGCCGTGTGCGTCGCGGTATCTGGTTTTTCTCGGGTCAGGCCACGGTGGACGGGAACCTGGCGGCAGAGGCCGAGATCATGTGCACCATGCGGGATGTCACCTCGTGATTGATGCCACCGCCCGCGTTGATCCCGACGCGCAGCTGGGCAGTAACGTCACGGTCGGCCCGTATGCAGTGATCGGCGCCGGCGTAGAGATCGGTGACGACTCGGAAATCGGGCCGCACGCGGTGGTCTACGGCCCCACCCGGATGGGACCGCGAACCCGCATCTTCCAGTTCGCGTCCGTGGGGGCGGAGCCCCAGGACAAAAAATACGGGGGCGAGTCCACCCGCCTGGAGCTGGGGTCGGGCAACACCATCCGCGAGTTCGTGACCATTAACCGGGGCACCGCCCAGGATACGGGGGTGACGCGCATTGGCGATGACAACTGGATCATGGCCTACGTCCATATCGCGCACGACTGCGTGGTCGGCAACGGCGTTGTCTTCGCCAACGGGGCGTCACTGGCGGGCCACGTCACGGTCGAGGATCGCGCCATCCTGGGTGGTTTCGCACTGGTGCATCAGTTCTGTCGCATTGGCGAGCAGTGCTTTGCCGCCATGGGGAGTTGCATTCGCCAGGACGTGCCCCCGTACATGACCGTGGCAGGCAATCCGGCCGTGCCCCATGGCGTCAATACCGAAGGTCTGCGCCGCCTGGGCCTCGAGCGGGACGATCTGCGTGCCTTGCGGCGTGCTTACCGCTGGCTCTACAAAGGTGGCTGGCGGCTGGAAGAGGCGCTGGCGGCAATCGACGAGATCAGTGGTAGCCATCCGCCATTGGCCCGATTGGCGGAGTTCAT
>JAWOFB010000011.1:0-5116 GCA_046482445.1 Ectothiorhodospiraceae bacterium
TTCTGCCCCCAGGCCTGCTACGCCGGCGGCCCGGAGCCGTTCCGGTATCTGCTCTACAAGGATGTGAATCGGCCCATGCCGCTCAGTGCGCCGCAACGCTGACGCGCCGCCGCGCCCTCCTCCAACAAAAAGAAGCCGGCTTCGCACCGTGCCATCACACAGCGGGGCGAAACCGGCAACCGGTGGCTGAGCGCTACCGGAGTCCGAGAAAGGACAGAACCGCGAGAACGATGGCGACGAGGCGCGGGACGTGGATGCAATCAACCACGGTTGGGACCCCGTCGGCGGATCGACTCACCTGTTGCCGTGCTGCGGCCGGTTCGCCGCATCACGGCAACAGGAATGCAGTGTCCGCCTTGCATCCCGGGGGCGTCTGTACGCCACCCAACAAACCGGTCGCACATCCGCGATGCCGGGCCTGCGATCGTTGCCCGTGCCCGGGGCACGCACGCAACGATCCCCAAGCGCGGCCCTGCGCCAGTCCAAACCGTGACCACGGCCACCACCCGCGATGCCCCCGCACCACAAAAGTGCAGCCGGAACACAAGGGTCTCACCCACGGTCCGTGCGCCGCTGGCACCACGGGACTGGCAAACGTTGTGCATGCCACAGTGAGGCGTGCCGGAACCGACGGCATCACACAGTGGAGGGACCATGGGCATCAAATCCAGCGATCTGGCCATCCGCGAGCACGACGGCACGCTCTACAATGACGACCTGGCCCCGGTGCCGCACGAGCGGCGCCACTGGGGCTGGTTCGAGATCTTCAATGTCTGGTCCAACGACATCCAGAGCCTGTTTGGCTACACCCTGGCGGCGTCGCTGTTCCTGACCTACGGCCTCAATGGCTGGGCCGTCATGGCAGCGATTATTCTAGCCGGCTTCGTGGTCATGGTTCTGGTCAACCTCACCGGTTCCCCGAGCGTGAAATACGGCATCCCGTTCCCCGTACTGGCCCGCGCCAGCATGGGCGTGCGCGGCGCCAACCTGCCCGCCCAGCTGCGGGCTATCATCGCCATCTTCTGGTACGGGGTGCAGACCTATTTCGCCTCGACAGCGCTGTCGCTGTTCTTCACTTCGGTCATGACCATGGGGACGGAGGCGACCTTCCTGGGTCTCACCGCGGTGGACTGGGTCGCATTCATCATTGTCTGGGCGTTCCAGGTCCTGCTGTTCTGGCGGGGCATCGACGGAATCAAGGGATTCCTGAACTTTGCCGGCCCATTCGTTTACCTGGTCATGATCATCCTGGCCGGGATGATCTGGTACCGGGCGGGCGACGAGTTGCTACCGGCACTGGGTGATGTTTTCAGCGGCGAGGGTGACTATGAGGGTGGCCCGGTTGCGGCCTTTTTCGCCATCACCGGCACCATGATCGCCTACTTCGCGGCAGTGGTGATCAACTTCGGCGACTTCACGCGCTTCGTCCGCACGGACCGGGAGATGAAGCTGGGCAATTTCCTGGGCCTGCCGGTGAACGTGGCGTTCTTCTCGTTTCTGGCACTGATTATCACCGCGGGCACCATCGTGCTCTTCGGCGAGGCGCTCAAGGAGCCCACGGCCATCATCGAGCGGGTCGATGCCCTGTGGCTGACGTTCCTGGCGGCGGTCACCTTTTTCGCCGCCACAGTGGGAATCAACATGGTGGCGAATTTCATCCCGCCGGCCTATGACCTGGCGAACCTGTTCCCGCGCTATATCAGTTTCCGTATCGCCGGACTGATCACGGCGGTGGCGGCGTTTTTCATCGGCGGGCTGTGGGTAGCGGTTATCAGTGAACTCGGCATCCCCGGGTTCGTGAATGCCCTGGGCGCCGTTATCGCGCCGTTTTACGGCATCATTGTGGCGGACTTCTACCTGATCAAACGCGCCCGGCTGAATGTCCAGGACCTGTTCACGGCGGATACGGACGGCGCCTATCACTACACGCGGGGCTGGAACGTGCGTGCCCTGATCGCCTTCGCCGTGGCCGGCACGTTCTCGATCTCGTCGGTGTGGGTCCCCGCCCTGGAATCACTAGCGGGCTTCGCCTGGCTCATCGGGGCCGGTCTCGGGGCTGTTGTCTACTTCCTGCTCATGCGCGGCCAGACACTGTCATCAGCGGCCGCTGAACGCACCCACGGTGACGCTGCGGTTTAGCCTGCCCGGGGCGACCCGCGGGCCCGCCACCCCCTCGCCAGGGACGGCGATGCGGGTCGTCCGGCGTCGGGCGCACCCTGACGAGCTCGTTTCGTCACCACGCCCGATTCCCATTCGAGGGTCGATAGGCCAGTCCTGGCCCCGTTGCTCGTCGCCGTGCCGGCGAGGACTGAACGGACTCGTCCAGGAGCGCCACCGACGCCGATTTTGGCATCGCTCCCCGGCACAAGCGGACAGGTCTGCTTACACAGGCAGCGCGTAGCCCGGTCGGGGGTACGCAAGCAGGCACAGGACCCACTTGCGCACCCGGGCGCGGTCACACGCCCCAGATGAAATAGGCGATGAACACGACGAACAGCCCGTACATCACCGGGTTGACCTCGCGCCACTGACCCTTGAAGACCATGGTCAGGGGATACAGCACGAAGCCGAGCGCCAGACCCGTGGCGATACTGAAGGTCAGCGGCATGGTGATCACGGTAACGAAGGCAGGGATGGCGAACTCCGGCTTTTGCCAGTTGATCTCGCCGAGGGCGCTGGCCATGAGCACGCCCACGACAATCAGGGCCGGGGCCGTGAGCTCCGGGTGATCCAGCGTGATCCGCAGCAGCGGCGAGAAGAACAGGCTGAGCAGGAACAACCCCGCCACGACGACGGCTGTGAGCCCCGTGCGTCCGCCCGCAGCGACCCCGGAAGCCGACTCGATGTAGGACGTGGTGTTGGAGGTCCCGAGCACCGCCCCGACGCAGGTGGCCACCGAGTCAGCGCCCATGGCGCGACCGGCACCCGGGAGCTTGTTGTCACGCAGCAAGCCGGCCTTGTTGGCCACGGCGATGAGGGTGCCGGCCGTGTCAAAGACGTCGACGAACAGGAAGGTAAAAACCACCAACCACAGCTCCGGCGCCATGAGCACGTCCGGGAGGCGATAGATCGCGTGGCCGAACGTCGGCTCCAGGCTGGGAATGCCCGACACCACGCCTTCGGGCAAGCCGACAACGCCGGTGACCATACCCAGAAGGGCGGTACCGACAATGCCGTAGAACACCGCCCCGTAGAACCCGCGCACCAGGAAAAACGCCGTGAGAATCACGCCAAAGACCGCGAGTAATGGACCCGCGTTGGTGAGCTCGCCCAGGGCAACCAGCGTGGCGTCGTCGGCGATGACGATGTCCGCATTCTTCAGCCCGATAAAGGCGATGAAAAGGCCAATCCCCGCGGCGGCCGCCATTTTCAGCTGCTGCGGGATGGCATTGATCAAGCGTTCACGCAGCCCGCTGACGGTCAGAAGAACGAACAGGATGCCGGAGACGAGGACCGCCGCCAGCGCCGTTTCCCACGGGATTTCCATCCCCAGCACAACCGTGTAGGTGAAAAACGCGTTCAGGCCCATTCCGGGCGCGAGGCCAATGGGGTAATTCGCCCAAAGCCCCATGATCAGGCAGGCCACCGCGGCAGCAAGCGCGGTGGCGACGAAAACGGCGTCCGGATCCATGCCGGCATCCGACAGCACGAACCCGTTGACGAAAAGGATGTAGGCCATGGCCAGGAAGGTGGTGACCCCGGCCATGAACTCGCGTTTCAGCGTGCTACCGCGTTCGCTGACGCCGAACCATTTGTCCATTGCGATTCCCCCCTTTTGAGCCGCACAGGCATCACAAAAAAGCGCCAGTGAACCCGGCGTCGTCATCATTTTGTGCACAATCCGGACCAGGATTGTGCCGATTTTCCCGCTCACCTCGAGCACTCGCCGGACCCGGCAGACGGGCCGGCCCGACGCATCCCGACCGCGCATCAGATGCCGGCCATGCACGCATGCGGTGCGGCATGCACCAATACATTACAGAATAGACGCCCGCACGACGGCTGTGCGACCGGATGGCCGGGATCAGGAGGCGACTGCGACCGGCTTCAATCAGGCGTGCCCGGTATCCGGACCTGGCACGAGAGATGCTGTATACAGTTTTGTATCGACGCCGGGTCCTGCACTCGCGCCCGTGAACCCCAGATACAGACGGGAGTATCCGCCATGTCCATTCGTCAAAAGCTCGTGCCCGCCGCCCTGGCCGGACTGGCCGTCCTCACGACCAGCGGCGCCAGCGCCCAGGAAACTGAAGTGCGATTCCAGCTCGACTGGCGCTTCGAGGGCCCATCCGCCCCGTTCCTGATGGCCGACCAGGAAGGCTACTTCGAGGCCGAGGGGCTGGACGTGACGATCGACTCGGGCAGCGGCTCGGCCCAGACCATCAACCGGGTCGCGTCGGGCACCTACGACATGGGCTTCGGCGACATGAACGCGTTGGTGGAATTCCTGGCGAACAACCCGGATGCACCCTCACTGAGTGCGGTCTTCGTGGTCTATGACGGTTCTCCAGCCGCGGTCTTCGCACGTGCCGACTCCGGTATCGAGACCCCGGCCGACCTGGCCGGAGCAACGTTGGCAGCACCTTCGTTCGACACCGGACGACGAGCATGGCCGTTGTTCGCGCGCGCCAACGACCTGGAGCCCGACGCGGTGTCGTGGCAGTCCGTCGACCCCAGCCTGCGTGCACGTGTCCTCGCCTCCGGCGACGTGGACGCCATTACGGGATTCTATTTCACCAGCCTGCTGAACCTGGAGCGGGCCGGCCTGCCCCGGGACGAGCTCGTGATCATGCCGTTCCCCGAGTACGGCGTGGAACTCTACGGCAACGTCATCATCGCCCGGGATTCGTTCATCGAAGAACACCCCGAAGCGGTCTCCGGCTTCCTGCGGGGGTTCACGCAGGCCCTGGAGGAAACCCTGGCGGATCCGGAGGCGGCGGTGGACCACGTCCAGGCCCGGGACGACATGATTGACCGTGAAATGGAGGTCCGTCGGCTGAAACTGGCCGTCGATGGTTCGATCGCTACGGACGCCGCCCGCGCAAACGGGGTTGGCGCGGTGGACCGGGAGCGCCTGGCGCGTGTCATCGATCAGGTCGCGGAGGCCTATGACCTG
>JAWOFB010000210.1:0-3386 GCA_046482445.1 Ectothiorhodospiraceae bacterium
TCGTGATCGCCAGCGCCGGGCACACCGCCTCGCACAGCTTGCAGGCGATGCAGCGCTCCTCGCCGTTGGGATAGCGCCGCAACGCGTGCAGGCCACGGAAGCGCGGCGACTGTGGTGCCTTCTCCTCCGGATACTGGATAGTCACCTTGCGGGCGAACAGGTTGCGCCCGGTGAGCTTGAGGCCCAGCAGCAGCTCCCAGAGCAGGAATGTGCGGAAGAAATCGCGTACGGACGTCATTGCAACACCCAATCAGTCGAACCAGGGTCCGAATCCGGTGATAATCATCAGGGCCAGCACGAACAGCCAGACCACCGTCACCGGAATGAGTACCTTCCAGCCCAGCCGCATGATCTGATCATAGCGGTAGCGCGGGAAGGTGGCACGGAACGCCAGGTACAGGTACAGGAAGATGCCGATCTTGAGGACGAACCAGACCAGGCCCGGCACCCCGGCGAATAGCGGCCCCAGCAACGGGATCCCCTCGAACGGCGACAGCCAGCCCCCGAGGAACAGGGTAACGGCCAGGCCCGAGATCAGGATCATGTTGGCGTATTCCGCCAGGAAGAACACGGCAAAGGCGACGCCGGAGTATTCCACGTGGAAGCCGGCCACGATCTCCGACTCGCCCTCCGCCACGTCGAAGGGTGCGCGGTTGGTCTCCGCCACACCCGATATCCAGTAGACCACGAACAGCGGCAGCAGCGGCAGCCAGAACCAGTGCCAGATGCCGCCGCCCTGGGCCTGCACGATCACGCCCATGTTCAGCGAACCGGCGGCCATGAGCACACCGACCAGCGCGAAACTCATGGCGATCTCGTAGGACACGATCTGCGCCGCCGAGCGCATGGCGCCGAGCATGGCGTACTTGGAGTTCGAGGCCCAGCCCGCAATGATGACGCCGTAGACGCCAATGGACGTCATCGCCAGCACGTAGAGCAGGCCGGCATTGATATCCGCCAGCGCCATGCCCTCGCCGAACGGGATCACCGCCCAGGCGGCCAGCGCCGGCATGATCGACAGCAACGGCGCGATCAGGAACAGGAACCGATTGGCGTTGGTCGGGAGCAGGACCTCCTTGAACAGCAGCTTGAAGACGTCAGCAAACGGCTGCAGCAGACCGTAGGGCCCGACACGGTTGGGCCCGTTACGCAGCTGCATGGCGCCAATCACCCGACGCTCGGCGTAGGTGAGATAGGCCACGGCCAGGATGAGCGGCCCGACGATCAGGCCGATCTTCATCATGATCCAGGTAACGTCAGCGATATACGCCATGCGTTCGTTGCTCCCCCCTTACTCGCGCGTCACTGCAGGGCCTGCTGCAGCGCTACAACGGTGCCGCGGCGACGGTGTCAGCCGCGGCTGACGGTCACCGGCCCCAGCATGGGCCCGAGCCCGGCGCTTCCGGCCACCCCCGCCGGAAGCCAGACGGCACCGTCGGCAAGCGCGTCATCGATGGTCAGCGGCAGTGACGCGTCGCCACCGTCCGCCTGCACCCGCACCGTGGTCGCGTCGGCCAGCCCCAGCCGCTCGGCGGTCGCCGGGTTGAGCCGCGCCGCGTCCTGCCCCGTGGCGTGGGACGTCCGCTGCAGGGCCGTCGCCCGCCGCACCAGGGCATCCCCGCCGTAAATCGGCACCAGACCGACCCGTTCGAGCTCGCCGGCCGCCGGCGCCGCGGCCGGGTTCGACCACGCTACGCGGGCCGACGGCGCGGCATCGCCGGCGCGCTCGGCCACCTCGTCGGTAATCGCATCCGGCGCATCATACGTGAAGCCGTCGAGTTCAAGCACGTTGCCCAGAACCCGCAGGACCTTCCACGCGGGCCGCGCCTCGCCCACCGGCTCGGCAACACCCGGGAAACTCTGCCACTGCCCTTCGGCGTTGACGTACGTCCCGGCGGTTTCACCGAACGTGCCCACGGGCAGCAGAACCCGCGCG
This sequence comes from Ectothiorhodospiraceae bacterium, assembly GCA_046482445.1. Classification (GTDB taxonomy): domain Bacteria; phylum Pseudomonadota; class Gammaproteobacteria; order Nitrococcales; family Aquisalimonadaceae; genus Aquisalimonas. Next base: position 1,937 of record JAWOFB010000210.1, read on the forward strand.
TACTCGCGCATGGCCGGCGTCACGTAGGACGCCAGACAGACCACGTTGCGTGCCTGGTGCAGGGCCGCGCGCGCCGCGGCGCTGTCCCAGCAGTCGTGCTCCACCTCGGCGCCGAGCACCAGATAGCCCTGGCGCGGCGTGGCGGTCATGGCGCGCGCATCCAGCCCTGCCACCGGCGTACTGGCGCCGCCGGCCTGGCGGTGCGGCACCGCACCGGCCAGCCAGGCACCGGCCTGGTTGGGCCCGTCGGTGAGCAGGTTGACCTTGCTGGCGCTGTGCTCGGCGATGACGCCGGCGAGCATGCGCAGGGTCGCGCCCTGGGGATGGGCCTGGACACCCTGGCCGAGGAACAGCGCCGAGCGTGCCGCGTCGCGCAGGCGTGTCGCCATGGCGCGGTGGTCGTCGGTCACGCCGTCCTGCGGCAGCAGCGCATCCAGACCCGTCGGGGCCGTCGCCCCCGCCGCGTCCACCAGCGCCTGCGCCACCGCGGCCAGCTCCCCGACCAGAGCGGACGGCGTCGTCACCCGCTCGGCGGCCAGCGCGTAGTTGCTGTCATAGGAACGGTAATTCATGGCCATGACAGCACCGCCGCGCAGCACGGCCTTGCGCAGCCGGTGGTTGACCATGGGCTGATCCCAGCGCGGCTCGCTACCCACCAGCAGCGCCGCCTCCAGGGCCTCGACCTCGGGCAGTGTGGATTCCATCCCCGGGAACGCACCCACACGGTCCTGGTCGCTGAAGTCCGCTTCCCGCAGCCGGGCGTCGATATTGGCCGAGCCCAGGGCACGGGTCAGTCGGCCCGCGAGATACATCTCCTCGAGCGTCGCCGTGGGCGCAACCAGGGTGCCCAGGGCTTCGGGGCCGTCCTGATCGGCGACGTCCTTGAGCGACTCGGCGGCAATCTCCAGGGCCGTCTCCCAGTCCACCTCCTGCCAGGTGCCGGTATCGTCCCGGACCATGGGCACTTCCAGGCGCTCGCTGCTGTACACGCCCTCGTAGGCGAAGCGGTCACGGTCGGGAATCCAGCACTCGTTAATGGACTCGTTATCCCGCGGCACCACGCGCTTGATCGCGCCGCGCACGTGGTGGAGCTGCAGGTTGGAGCCGACACAGTCGTGGGCCGACACCGCCGGGTGGCTGAGCATCTCCCAGGCGCGGGCGCTGTAGCGGTAGGGCTTGGCGGTGAGCGCGCCCACCGGGCAAAGATCGATGACGTTGCCCGACATCTCCGAGTGCACGCCGGCACCCACGTAGGTACCGATCTCGGTATGCTCGCCGCGGTTGAGGGCCGCCAGCTCACGCGTTCCGGCGACCTCGTCCAGGAAGCGCACGCACCGCGTGCAGTGGATGCACCGGGTCATCTCCGTGGCGATCAGCGGCCCCAGGTCTTCGTCCTCGACGGCGCGCTTGCGCTCGCTAAACCGGGATACCCCGCGACCGTAGCCCAGGG
>JAWOFB010000105.1:0-5539 GCA_046482445.1 Ectothiorhodospiraceae bacterium
CCCGCCGCGCTGCGCGCGCTCGCGGGCGACCAGGATCTGCAGCCGCTCCTTGGCCATACTGGCGGTATTCTTCTTCCGTTGGGAGCGGAAATAGCCGAGCAAATTCATGGTCTAGCTCCCGAACAAGCGACCGAAGAGGCCCTTGCGCGGCACGTCAGTAAAGCGCAAGGGGCGCGTCTCGCCCAGAAAACGGGCAACGGCATCATCATAGGCCTGTCCCGCGTCGCTGTCCGACTCAAGGACGACCGGCACGCCGGCGTTGGAGGCGTTGAGCACGGCCTGGGATTCCGGAATTACGCCCAACAGGTTGATCGCCAGGATCTCGCCGACATCATCCAGGCTCAGCATCTCGCCCTTGTTGACCCGCTCCGGGGAATACCGGGTAATCAGCAGGTGCTCACGCACGGGCTCCTCGCCACGCTCCGCGCGCCGGCTCTTGCTGGCGAGAATGCCCAGCACGCGATCGGAGTCCCGCACCGAGGAGACCTCCGGATTGGTGACCACCAACGCCGCATCCGCCAGGTACATGGCCATCAGGGCACCGCGTTCGATACCCGCCGGCGAGTCACAAACGATGTAGTCGAACTGCTCGCTCATCTCGGTCATGACGCGCTCCACACCCTCCTGGGTGAGCGCGTCTTTGTCCCGGGTCTGCGAAGCCGCCAGGACGTAGAGTCCGTCCACGCGCTTGTCCCGGATCAGCGCCTGGTTCAGGTTCGCGTCCCCGTTGATGACATTGACGAAGTCGTACACGACCCGCCGTTCACAGCCCATCACCAGGTCCAGATTGCGCAAGCCCACATCGAAGTCCACTACCGCCGTGCGGTAGCCCTTCTGCGCCAGCCCTGCCCCCAGCGCGGCGCTGGTGGTGGTCTTGCCAACACCCCCCTTGCCCGAGGTCACCACAACAATTTCAGCCAATTCTCCCCCTCCTGAATGCATGCATCGGGGCGATCAGGCGCCCGCGCGCCCGAGGCCCACCAGGGCCAGGCGTTCGACCCGCAGGTCATCGCCGTCGAGAAAGATCTGCACCGGCTCACCCACCAGCGCGTCATCCAGTTGCTCGTTGACGCGATAGGTGCCGGCGACGGTGACAAGTTCGGCGTGCAGGTCCATGCAGAAGATGCGAGCCCGATCGTCTCCCTGAACGCCCGCCAGTGCGCGACCGTTGAGAGAACCGTAGACGTGGATGTGGCCGTCCGCCAGCACCTCGGCCCCGGGACTCACCGATGCCAGGACAATCAGGTCGCCCCCGCGCGCGTAGATCTGCTGACCCGAGCGCACTTGCTGGGTCACTACGGTGGTTGGCGATGTCGCGCGGGGCTGGCTCTCCGCCGGCTCCGGGGCCGGCTCCGCGCGCCGCACCGGGGCGGCTTCGCTGCCGCCCTCGAAGACACCGATGCCGGCCGCTTCGGCAGACGCTTGCCAGGCCTCGCCCCCGCCCCGCACGCCGACGGGGACGAACTCGCGCTCACGCAGCAGGGCCACAAGACGCGGCAGGTCCCCGCTCAGGCGGCTGTCGGCTACCGCTTCGACATCCAGGATGACCGGCAGATGGCGAAAGAACGCCGGCGCCTCCGCCATGCGCTGCTCGAGCGCCTGTTCCAGGGCTTCCAGGGAATCGCTGAGCAGCCGGATGACCGTCAGCGTCATCATGCGTCCCTTGATCTCCAGCGGTGGCCCGCCGCCCGCACCGTGTTCCGCCATCCATACTCCCGAAACGGCTTGACTGCCACTGGTAAATAGCGGCCCCCGCACCATTGCAGTACGGGGGCCGCTGTTGGGCGCCTGTTATAGCGCTATTACGGCGGTGCATCAACCGTCGTTTTTGCCCGACTCTGCCAGCAGGCGATTGACGCGTTTGACGAAGCCGGCCGGATCATCGATCTGACCGCCTTCCGTGAGCATGGCCTCGTCGAAGAGCACTTGCGCCCACTCGCCGAAGCGCTCGTCATCGTCCACCGACTGCAGCCGCTGGATCAGCGGGTGATCCGGATTGATCTCCAGGGCCGGATTGCCCGCCGGCACCGCGTGGCCGGCCGCCTTGAGCATCCGCTGCATGCTCACGGCAAACTCGTGCTCGCCGACCACCAGGCAGCTCGGCGAATCCGTGAGGCGGTGGCTGACACGCACCTCGCGTACCTGATCCGAGAGGGTATTCTGGAGCCGCTCCACCAGGTCCTTGTAGGCGCTCTCGGTTTCCTCGCGCTTGTTCGCATCCTGCTCATCGTCCAGCTCACCCAGGTCGAGATCGCCCTTGGCCACGTGCACAAGCGAGTACTCCTGGTACTCGCCCAGGTGGGTGACGCACCACTCATCCAGGGGGTCACCGAGCAACAACACCTCGATGCCCTTCTTGCGGAAGATCTCCAGGTGGGGGCTGTTGCGTGCGGCGCTAAAGCTGTCGCCGGTGACGTAGTAGATGGCCTTCTGGCCCTCTTTCATGCGGCTGATGTAGTCGTCCAGCGAGACGGTCTCCACCTCGCTATCCGTGTGCGTGGAGGAGAACCGCAGCAGACCGGCGATGCGCTCGCGGTTACTGAAGTCTTCTGCCGGCCCTTCCTTGAGCACGCGCCCGAATGCACTCCAGAAGGTCGCGTAGTTCTCCGGTTCATCCCGGGCCATGGATTCCAGGCGATCCAGGATGCGCTTGACCGAAGCCGAGCGGATCTTGTCGATCTGGCGATTGGCCTGGAGCAACTCGCGGGAGACGTTCAGGGGCAGATCGTCCGAGTCGATCACGCCGCGCACGAAGCGCAGGTAGCGCGGCATGAGGTTCTCGGCGTCGTCCATGATGAACACCCGCCGGACGTACAGGTGGACACCGCTGGGCCGGTCCCGATCGTAGAGGTCGAAGGGCGCCCGCTTGGGGATGAACAGCAGCGAAGTATAGCTGAGGTTGCCCTCCACCTTGTTGTGCAGCCACGTCAGCGGCTCGGCGAAGTCGTGAGCGATCTGCTGGTAGAACGCCGTGTACTCCTCGTCGCTGATCTCGGACTTGGGTCGCATCCACAGCGCCGAAGCCTGGTTCACCGTCTCGTCGCCCTGAGGCTCCTCCTCGTCGCCGGTGGCCTCCTTGGGCATGACGATGGGCAGCGAGATGTGATCCGAGTAGGTCCGCACGATCCGGCGCAGGCGCTGCCCGTCCAGGAACTCGTCCATGTCGTCGCGCAGGTGGAGCACGACGCTGGTGCCACGCCGGGGGCACTCGACGGTCTCCAGGGTGTAGGCGCCCTCGCCGTCGGACTCCCAGCGCACACCCTCACCGGTGGGCCGGCCGGCGCGGCGCGTGACCACCTCCACCTTCTGCGCGACGATGAACGCCGAGTAAAAGCCCACGCCGAACTGGCCGATGAGCTTGGCGTCCTTGGCCTGATCGCCGGTGAGCTGGTTGATGAAGTGCTGGGTCCCCGAGCGCGCGATGGTGCCGAGGTTCTCCATGACCTCGTCGCGCGTCATGCCGATGCCGTTATCGGTGACCGTGACCGTTCGGTTGTGCTTGTCGTAGTCGATGCGAATGCCCAGGTCGCCTTCGCCCTCGAACAGGCTCTCGTCCTGGAGCCCCTCGTAACGCAGCCGATCACAGGCGTCGGACGCGTTGGAGATCAGCTCGCGCAGGAAGATCTCCCGGCTGCTGTACAGCGAGTGCACCATCAGGTTCAGGAGCTGGCGCACCTCGGTCTGGAATTCGTGGGTCTCTTTCTCTGCGGCCGCGCTCATCGATGACAGTCCCCCGATTGATGTTGTTTGAGTGGGGCCGCGCGCATGCGGCGGCCCCGACACGTCGGGTGTAATGGGCGCGACTGGCGGCGAATTCAACCCCGTCCGACTGGACAAAACGCCCACCGGCCGCGACCATCAATGCCATCAGCCTTCGATGCGGCACGCGCCTATGCCGCGCCGCCCCCCGGGAGACGACCCCATGGTGACACTTCCCTTCTGGGTCCTGATCGCACTGGTCCAGGGCCTGGTGCTTCTAGCCGGCGCGACTGGGTTCCTGGCATGGCGCCTGCGGGTTGCCAGCCGCGCTCGCGACGCTGCCCGCTCCGATGCCGAGAGTGAGGGCCCGGCGCCCGGCGACAGCCTGCGCGAGCACCTGGACCAGGAGCTGGAACGCACACGACTGGAGCAGCACTCGGGCGACCGCAACCTGCCGGCGCACGTCCTGGAAGCGCGGCTGCATTACCTGCAGAGCGAGCGCGACGCGCTGGACTATGCGAATCAGGCCGATCGCCTCTGGACACACCTGTGCGACCGCATTGAAAACGGTCCGGGTGCGCCCACGGTCGTAACGGATGAAGATGACAGTGGTCTGGAAGCGACCCACCAGCGGTTGCGCCGCCTCCTCGGCCAGCTCGAAGACGGCGGCGGAGAATCCGCGGTCACGGTTCGGCAGCTCGCGGTCATCGAGCGGCGGCTGGCCGCCCTCCAGCGCCAGGAAGACGCTACCGACCAGGAGGAGCCGGAGGCGCCAGCGGGAGACCCCACCGACCCCGACGAGGCCTTGACCAACGCGGATACCGAAACGGACGCCTCAGTTGCTGAAAGCGCGAGTGAGGCCACTGACGACGCAACCGGTGGCGCCGGCGGGCCCGACACCGACGCCGACGACACCAGGACCTGAGTGCCTCAGAACAGTTCCGGCGTGCTATCCGGGTCCTGGGGGTCACGCTGCACCGGAGCGACCTCGCGCGACGGGATCCACTCGCCGGTCACCATCTGGCTGTAACCCATGCCGGGCCCAACCATCGGGTAGACGCTGGCGTTGCCATCCACCATGACCTCCAGGAAGGCCGGGCCGTCGAACGCGATGAACTCGCGCAGGGTGTCCTCGACCTCGCTGTTGTGCATGATGCGGCGGGCGAACGGGAAGCCGTCCGCTTCGGCGGCCTTGATGAAGTCCTTGCGGTGCAGCGCCTTGTCACTCCCCGAGAAGTTCTCGTTGAAGTACAGCCGCTGCCACTGACGCACCATGCCGTCGCCGAGGTTATTCAGCAGCAGGACCTTCACCGGCAGATTGTAGTTGGTCACGGTCTCCAGCTCGCCCAGGTTCATGCGGATGCTGCCGTCCCCGTCCAGATCGATGACGGTCTTGTCCGGACAGGCGAACTGCGCGCCGACCGCCGCCGGCAGCCCGTAGCCCATGGTCCCCATGCTCCCGGAGGTCAGCCACAGCCGCGGCTCGCGGAAATCGCAGTACTGGGCCGCCCACATCTGGTGCTGGCCAACGCCGGTGGCGATGATGGCATCGCCGCCGGTGATCTTGTTGAGTGCTTCCACCACGTAGTGCGGCTGGATGAGCTCACTTTCGCGGTCGTAGTTCAGCGGATGATTGCGCTTGAGCTTCTGGACATGACGCAGCCAGGGGGTGAAATCACGCTCGAAGCCAAGCGCCCGCCCGTGCTCCAGCAACTGGCGCATGCTGCGCCCCGCCTCGCCGACGTGGGCCCAGTCCACTGCCTTGACCTTGCCGACCTCGGCGGCATCGATATCGATGTGCGCGATGTGCTCGGCCAGCGGCGCAAACTCCTCGACGTTC
>JAWOFB010000244.1:0-2714 GCA_046482445.1 Ectothiorhodospiraceae bacterium
CAGTGCCAATCAGGCGGTACGCGGGGCCATCGATACCCAGGCCGCCCGACTGAGCGCTTCGGTCCACTACCCGCGGCTCAGCCTGTGCACGGATAACGGCGCCATGATCGCGTACTGCGGTTACCGTCGCCTGGCCGCCGGTGAGCGGGGCCCCCTGGCCTTTGACGTCACCGCGCGCTGGCCGCTGGCGGATCTCAGTGAGCCCGCCTAAGCGGACCCGGCTTTCTCGCCGATACGCTTCTCGGTGCCCTGACGCAGGTTGCGGATGTTGCCCTGGTGGCGCCAGAACGTCAGCGCCGTCACCACTGCCATGGCGGCAATCACCAATGGTGGTTCCCCCAAGCCCAGGAGATAGATCGGCGCCAGCAGGAAGGCCACCAGCGCGGCCAGGGAGGAGTAGCGAAACGCGGCGGCTACGGCCACCCAGGTGAGCGCCGCCGCCAGCAGCGCCAGCCAGGACCAGCCCAGGAGCACGCCCAGGCCGGTGGCGACGCCCTTGCCGCCGTGAAAGCCAAAGAACACGGGGAAGACGTGGCCCAGGAAAGCGGCCAGCCCCGCGGCGGCGACCACCGGGGCGGGCGTTCCCAGCGCCACGGCAATGGCGACCGGCAGCCAGCCCTTGAGAAAGTCCCCGGCCAGGGTCAGCTCGGCGGCGGTGCGGGTGCCCACGCGCAGCACATTGGTGGCCCCCGGGTTGCGCGAGCCCTCCTGGCGCGGGTCGGGCAGCCCCATGGCACGGCACACCAGGATGGCGCTGGCGACCGAGCCGACAAGATAGGCCCCGATGATGACGGCAATGGCAACGAACATGCCGCTATTGAAGGGCGTTCCCCGGGTGGGGTCAAGCGTCGGGTGCCTGTTGCGGGGCGGCAGTGCTAGCCGGGCCATACCCGGCGGCGCTATCATCGCGGCCTGCCCTTCGGCGAAGCGGTTTGAGGCGAATCCCTCCATGGATACGGTATTCATTCAGGATCTGCGGGCGACGGCCGTCATCGGGGTCGAGCCCTGGGAGCGCCGCGTGCGTCAGGCGCTGGTGCTGGACCTGGAGCTGGGCGCCGCCGTGGCAGCCGCGGCGGCCAGCGACGACGTTGCCGACGCCCTGGATTACGATGCCGTGAGCCGGTTTGCTGCGGCCTGGGTGGAACGCAGCGCGTTTCAGCTGGTGGAGACCCTGGCCGATGGGCTGGCGGCGGCGCTGCGCCAGGAGTTCGGGGTTCCGTGGCTGCGGCTCCGGGTGACCAAGCCGGGTGCCGTCGCCGGGACGCGCGGCGTCGGTGTCCAGCTTGAGCGCGGGGATCCCACCGGCAGTGATTGAACGGGCGACAGCGGGAGCGGTTTCCATGGTGCGTGTCTACGTGAGCATCGGCTCCAATATCGATCCGGCGCACCATGTGCGCCGGGCCCTGGCGGATCTGCGCGCCGATTTCGGCGAGCTGGTGGTCTCGCCCGTGTACGCCAGCACGGCGGTGGGCTTTGACGGCAACGACTTTCTCAACCTGGTCGTGGGGCTGGATACCGACGACACGCCGGAGGGCGTGGCCGCGCGCCTGCGGGCGATCGAGGATGCCAACGGGCGCGTGCGCGGCCCGGAACGCTACGCCGCGCGGACCCTGGACCTGGACGCGCTCACCTACGGCGACCGGATCGTGCGCTCCGGGCGGCTGGTTCTGCCGCGCGACGAGATCACGCGCTACGCCTTCGTCCTGCGTCCGCTGGCCGATATTGCCGGGGACCAGGTGCACCCGGAGTTAGGCCGGACCTACGCGGATCTCTGGGCAGCCTTCGATGCCAGTGACCAGCCCCTGGAGGCGGTGTCGCTGGCAGACGAGGCGCCCTGATGGTGCCGGACGGTAACGGTCAGACCGAGCCGGCAACCGGCCTGCCCGCGGACTGGCCGCCGCCGGACCCTGATGCCCTGGCCCTGAGCCGGACGCTCACGCAACGCCTGTGCCAGCGCATCAGTGAATCCGGGCCGCTGCCCTTCGACGCCTGGATGGAGAGCGTGCTCTACGAGCCGGGCCTGGGCTACTACAGCGCCGGTCAGGAGAAATTCGGCGAGGCGGGCGACTACGTCACCGCCCCGGGCATCTCCTCCGCCTTCGGCTGGACCCTGGCGGCGCAATGCGCCGAGGGCCTGACGGCCGCCGGCGGCGACACCATCCTGGAGCTCGGCCCGGGTGACGGCAGCCTGGCGGCCGACATGCTCACGGAACTCGAGCGGCTGGGCCAGCTGCCGGCGCGCTACTGGCTTCTGGAGCGAAGCGGAGAGCTGCGCGCCCGCCAGCAGGCCCGGCTCCAGGACGCCGTACCCCACCTGCTGGACCGCGTGGCCTGGCTGGATCGTCTGCCCGAGCGCCCGTTGCGTGGCGTCATCGTGGCCAACGAGGTCCTGGATGCCCTGCCCGTGGCGCTCTTCCGGCGGGATGCCGAGGGCGTCTCCGAATGGTGCGTCACCACTGCTGCCGAGGGCTTCGCCTGGCAGTTGCTGCCGGCCCGCGAGAACGTGGCCAACGCGGTGACCGCCATCGAGGCGGATCGGGAGGCACGCCTCCCGGAGGGCTACACCTCCGAGGTCTGCCTCGATGGCAGTCACCGCGTTGGCCACGCTCTCGCGGGCCGGCAGCAACTGCCAGGCGAAGCCCTCGGCAGCAGTGGTGACGCACCATTCGGAGACGCCCTCGGCATCCCGCCGGAAGAGCGCCACGGGCAGGGCA
>JAWOFB010000256.1:0-3821 GCA_046482445.1 Ectothiorhodospiraceae bacterium
CGGGTGGACGTGGTCATCGACCGCACCCGCCTGCAGTCCGACCGGCGTGACCGCCTGGTGGACGCGCTGGAGGCCGGGTTGCGCCTGGGTCACGGGCATGTCGCCGTCCACCCCCTGGACGAGCAGCGCGAACCACCGCCGCCCTGGCGCTTCTCCGCGGACCGGCACTGCCCCGAATGCGACCGGCATTACCAACCACCGTCACCGGCGCTTTTCTCGTTCAACGCCCCGCTGGGCGCGTGCGAGACCTGCCGCGGCTTCGGCCGCGTCATGGGCATTGACTACGACCTGGTCATCCCGGACGCGAGCCGGTCCCTGGCGGGCGGCGCCATCCGCCCCTGGCAGTCCGGGCGCTCCGCGGAGTGCCAGCGCGACCTGCTGCGCCATGCGCGCCGCAAGGGCGTGGCCACGGACGTGCCCTGGCAGGACCTGCCCGCCGCGGACCGGGAATGGGTGCTGAACGGTGAGCCAGGGCGCGGCCGGGACCGCTGGTACGGGGTGCGCGGCTACTTCGACTGGGTGGAATCCAAGAGCTACAAGATGCACATGCGGGTGCTACTGTCGCGTTACCGCAGCTACGAGCCCTGCCCGGACTGCCACGGCGCCCGCCTGAAACCGGAACCCTTGCTCTGGCGCGTCGGCGATCACGAGCCGGTGGATGCGGTGGTTGCCCGCACGGACCGCCACCGCTCGCCGGCTGCGGCCATGGACGAGACGGCGTTTCTCGGGCTGCCGGGCCTGAATCTCCAGGACATGATGAGCCTGCCCCTGGGCCGCCTGCGCCGATTCTTCGACGACCTGACGCTGCCGGCGCCGCTGGACGAAGCGGCCAGCCTGTTGCTGGACAGCATCCGCAACCGTCTGCGCTACCTGGATCAGGTGGGGCTGGGCTATCTCACCCTGGAGCGCCAGTCCCGCACCCTCTCCGGTGGCGAGGTGCAACGCATCAATCTCACCACCGCCCTGGGGACCTCCCTGGTCAACACGCTGTTCGTGCTCGACGAGCCCAGCATCGGCCTGCACCCGCGCGACATGGGGCGCATCATCGAGGTGATGCAGCGACTGCGGGACGCCGGCAACACCCTCCTGGTCGTGGAGCACGATCCAGACGTCATGCGCGCCGCCGACCGCATCCTGGACATGGGGCCCGGCCCGGGAGAACACGGCGGCCAGGCGGTGTGCTTTGACACCCCGGCGGCGTTAGCGAGCCACCCGGACTCGGTCACGGGCGCGTATCTCGGCGGCCGCCGGCAGGTCGCCCCGGAGCGGCCGGCGGCGCGGGACGCGGCGCCGACGCAGTGGCTGGGCCTGCGCGGTATCAACAGCCACAACCTGCAGGGTCTGGACGTCGATCTGCCGCTGCAACGACTGGTGTGTGTGACGGGTGTCTCGGGCTCGGGCAAATCCACGCTGGTCACCGACGTGCTCTACCCGGCCCTGGCGCGGCGCAAGGGGCACACGGTGCCGCCCGGAGGCACCATCACGAGTCTGAGCGGCGATGACGCGCTCACGGACGTGGCCCTGGTGGACCAGTCGCCCATTGGCAAGACCACGCGCTCCAGCCCGGCGAGCTACGTGGGCGCCTTCGAGCCCATCCGCAAGGCCTTTGCCGCCGAGCCGCTGGCGCGGGAACGGGGCTACAAGCCCGGCACCTTCAGCTTCAACGGCGGTGCCGGCCGTTGCCCCACCTGCGGCGGCAACGGCTTCGAGCACGTGGAGATGCAGTTCCTCAGCGACGTCTACCTGCGCTGTCCGGACTGCGACGGCCGCCGCTACCGGGATGCCATCCTGGAGGTCAAACGGCCGCCGGCGCCGGGACACGGCGGGGCACCGCTGTCCATCGCCGGCGCGCTGGATCTCACTGTCACCGAGGCGCTCAGCTTCTTCGCGGATAACCGGGAGATCATCCGGCGCCTGGAGCCGCTGGCCGCGGTGGGACTTGGCTATCTAACCCTGGGACAACCGGTGCCGACGCTGTCTGGCGGCGAGGCCCAGCGCGTCAAGCTCGCCGCGCACCTGGGTGCCGCCGCGCGCCGCCGCAAGGACGGCGGGGCCACCCTGTTCCTGTTCGACGAGCCCACCACCGGCCTGCACTTCCACGATGTCACCGTGCTGCTGGAGGCCTTTCAGCGCCTGCTGGACGCCGGGCACTCCCTGGTGGTCATCGAGCACAACCTGGATGTCATCGCCAGCGCCGACTGGCTCCTGGACCTGGGCCCGGAGGGCGGCGACGCCGGCGGCAAGCTGGTCGCCAGCGGCCCGCCGGCGCAGGTGATGGCCGAGCCCAATAGCCATACGGGGCAGAGCCTGGCGCGGTACACCGACACCGGCCCGCCGGACGTGCCGGCGGTCGCAGCGGAACCACAGGCCCGGTACCAGAACGCGGACGCCATCACCATCCACCGGGCCCGGGAGCACAACCTGCGCGACGTGGATATCCGCATCCCGCGCAACCGGCTCACCGTCATCACCGGACTGTCCGGCTCCGGCAAGAGTACCGTGGCCTTCGACATCCTGTTCAACGAGGGCCAGCGGCGCTTCCTGGAGTCGCTCAACGCCTACGCCCGGCAGATCGTCCAGCCCGCCAGCCGGCCCGACGTGGAGGCCATCTTCGGCATCCCGCCCACGGTGGCCATCGAGCAGCGCACCAGTCGGGGCGGCCGCAAGAGCACCGTCGCCACAATGACGGAGATCCACCACTTCCTGCGGCTGCTCTACGTCAAGCTGGGCACGCAGCACTGCCCGGACTGCGACCTGCCCATCCGGGCGCAGACGCCGGCGGCCATTGTCGATCGCATCCTGGCCGAGGACCGGGGTCGTGCCATCACGCTGCTGGCCCCGCTGGTGGTGGCACGCAAGGGCGTCTACAACGAGCTCGCCCGCTGGGCCGCCGGCAAGGGCTTCGAGACGCTGCGCGTTGACGGGGTGGACACGCCCACCGCGGACTGGCCGGAACTGGACCGTTTCCGCGAGCACACCATCGAGTTGCCGGTGGCGACGCTGACCGTCGACCCGGCCGCCGAGGCGCCCTTGCGCGAGGCCGTAGACCGTGCGCTGGAATACGGTGGCCAGACCCTGATCCGCGACGCCTCCGGGCTCACTGATCGGGTATATTCCAGCGAGCGCGCCTGCCCGGGCTGCGAGCGCAGCTTCGCCGAGCCGGACCCGCGGCTGTTCTCGTACAACTCCCAGCACGGCTGGTGCCCCAGCTGCTTCGGCACCGGCCAGGTCCTGCCCGGGTTTGACGCCGAGCAGACCGGCGAGGAAAGCACCTGGGCCGATGCCGAACCCGTCACCTGCCCGGCCTGCGCGGGCGCACGGCTGAACCCGGTGGCGCGGGCCATGCGCTTCCAGGGTATCTCCCTGCCCGCGCTATCGGCGCGCTCTGTCACGGACATGGCCGACTGGGCCGAAGGCCTGGCCCTGGACGGGCGCGACGCGGCTGTCGCCCAGGATCTGTTGCCGGAGCTGCGCAATCGGCTCGCCTTTCTCCAGCAGGTGGGGCTGGGCTATCTGGCCCTGGACCGGGCAGCGCCCACCCTCTCCGGTGGCGAGGCCCAGCGGATCCGGCTCGCGGCCCAACTCGGCTCCAATCTCCAGGGCGTGTGCTACATCCTCGACGAGCCCACCATCGGCCTGCACCCGCGGGACAACCGCATGCTGCTGGACACGCTGGCGCAGCTGGAAGGCAAGGGCAATACCATCGTGGTGGTGGAGCACGACGAGGACACCATCCGCCGCGCCGAGCACGTCATCGACCTGGGCCCGGGCGCCGGCGTCAACGGCGGGCGCGTGGTCGCCGAGGGCAACGTCGAGGCATT
>JAWOFB010000245.1:0-3148 GCA_046482445.1 Ectothiorhodospiraceae bacterium
ACCGACGTCAGGTTATCGAACATACGGGTAGCAACAGTGGTCACGACCTCCGCGAGCTCTTGGTGGGAACCCAGCCCGTCGACAGTCGCTTCCACCGCCTTAAGCAGATAGAGACTCGTGAACTCCGCGAACTCGGAGAACTTGGACGAGCCTGCGTTTTCAGTTCGACGGATGCGCTCCATGATGAGCACCTTCTCAGAGTAACGAAGTGACAAAGCTACAAAGTAAGACAAAGAGATACATTCAGTAGCCAGTAGATACACGCTACATCTGTTTGTGCATTATTGCACGACCTATTTCACACGCCAGCCACCCGCGAGCGTGAACAGCGCACACGGGACCAGACCGCGATCATGGAGCGTCCCCCGACGAGTGGACGGAGAGGCAGTGCGTCATGGCGCTGTCGGGCAACTACGGCGTCGCGCTCCAGGCGAGCGCCTGGGATCGGCTCGGGCGGTTGCGGGGGTTGCGGTAGTGTGACAGTCACGGAGGGCGCTGGTGGTTATGTACCCCTCATGGTCACAGATTGGTCACACCCGACTGTGACCGTGTGACCAGACACAAAAAAGCCGCCCAGGAAACCCCGTAGGCGGCTGATTTTCCTAACGAATTTGGTAGGCGCGAGTGGACTCGAACCACCGACCCCCACCATGTCAAGGTGGTGCTCTAACCAGCTGAGCTACGCGCCTGTTGTTACAGCGTGGCATTCTACAGCCTGCGGTTCCGGTGTCAATGAAATCGCAGTTTATTGAGTTCTATCGAAAAATCGGGACCGCCTTACTCCCCGGAGCCCTCCGGGCACACATGCACCGCAGTCGTTAAGCCTGCCGGTTCTCGCACCCAGCGTTTCGCGTGACAGCCAGGGGGCAGGTGTGTGCCCATTAGATGCATTGGCGTCTTGCCGGGCGAGTCTGTCCAGTGCGTACCACCACAGTCCAGTCGGCGAATAACCCGGCCGCGCTCGACATCCGCCATTGATTCCATACCCCGGGGAGTCCCCACCCCGGCAGTAGCCGCATCCTCGCGCGCCGGCGCCAATAGGCGATCTGCGCTGCAGGCGAGGCGGCGCGACTATGAGAGCTGGGCACACACTCATGCCCATAGTGTCTTGACGATGCCAAGCACGCAGCAGCGACTCCCGTTTCTCCTGGCCACGCACACAGGCAGGAAGTCGGCGTCCAATGGATCGGTATGGAGCTTTCGCGTCGGGGAATTCTCGACGAAGCCCGCTGTTGCTGCGGGGTGAGAGCAAATAGCCACTGAACGACGACGCAGCCATGCCATCGACCCTTATGCATTCGACGCGGGCCAATACTCCTGGTGTCGGCACAGGCCTGCCCGGGGCGCTCCAGTCGTGCCCAACACGGCGCAGCGGCGACCGGGTCCACGCCCCCGTGCCTCCGCCCGCGGCACCGGGCCACCACGCGCCCAAAACCAGTCCCAGCGGCTTAGGTTGTGGACATGATTCGCCGCGAAGGCCAGGCGTTCAGTCCGGAGACCGGGCGAGACATACCGCCGCCCTCCATGTATGCGATTTCGATCTATGCTTATAACTTAAAAACCCCTATCATGGAATCCGTCAATCGAAACCGACTTGTCCCATAGACAAACTTCCCGTTATGACTTGCAAGGCCAAACGCCCGCACCCGTTACGCCCGGGCCTGCTGGACACACTCCATGGGTACCGCCGACAGCACCTCGCGGCGGACACCATCGCGGGCGCGATCACGGCGATCCTGATCATTCCCCAGGGAATGGCCTACGCCCTGCTCGCCGGGCTGCCCGCGCAGTACGGGCTGTACGCGGCGATCTTCCCGCCGGCGCTGTATGCCCTCTGGGGGACCAGCCGAACGCTCGCCGTGGGGCCTGTTGCCGTCGCCTCGCTGATGGTCGCCAACGCACTGGCCAATTACGCGGAGACAACGCCGGAGTGGATCGAAGGGGCGGTGATCCTCGCCGCGGAGGTGAGCGCCATGCTGCTCATCGCCGGCGCTCTCGGGTTCGGTCGGCTGGTCGCTTTTATCAGCCACCCGGTGCTGCGCGGGTTCACCAGTGCGGCGGCGATCCTGATTGTTGTCAGCCAGATCGGTCCCCTCCTGGGTATCGAGGTCAACCGCGGCGCCGCACCGGAGATGTTGCAGTCGCTCATGGACCAGGCGGGCCGGATCGACGGGCCGACGGCGGCCGTCGCAACGCTCGCGATTGTCACGCTGTTGCTCGGCCGCTCCCCGGCCAAGCGCCTGTTGCTGGCGCTCGGGCTAAGCCAACGGAGCGCGGCCATGCTGACACGCACCGTGCCGCTTGTTGTCGTCGTCGTCGCAACCGCCGCGATCGCCCTGCTGACAACGGCGAGCGACCGGCCGGTCGCGGTGGTCGGCGAGATCCCGTCCGGACTTCCGGTGCCCGGGCGAGACCTCCTGAACGCCTCCGGCTGGATCGGGTTGCTGCCCTCGGCCGCCGCCATCGCCCTGATCGGCTATGTCGAGAGCATTACAGTCGCCCAGGTCCTGGCCGCCCGGCGGCGCGAGCGTGTCGATCCCACCCGGGAACTCATCGCCCTCGGCCTGGCCAATGCGGGGTCCGCTATCGCCGGGACCATGCCGGCGGCCGGTGGTTTCTCGCGCTCGGTGGTCAACGACGAGGCCGGCGCCCACAGCCAGGTGGCCGCCGTGATCACCGCAGTCCTGGTCGCCATCATCACGGTGTGGTTCACGGGCTGGTTCGAGACGCTCCCCCGGGCCGTCCTGGCCGCCATCATCGTGATTGCCGTGATCCAGCTCATCGAGCCCCGGGAGGCCCTGGCCATCCTGCAATTCGACCGCGGCGACGGCGCCACGCTGGCCGCGACCTTCGCCGCCGTACTGGTGTTCGGGATCGAGATCGGGCTGGCCACCGGGATTGCCCTATCGCTCCTGATCTACGTCTGGCGCACCAGCCGCCCGCACATCGCCATTGTCGGGCGCGTGCCCGGCACCGAGCACTACCGCAACGTGCTTCGCCACCGCGTCGAGTGCCACCCCAAAGCCGTGATGCTGCGCGTTGACGAGAACATCTACTTTGCCAACGCCGACGCCATCCGCGAGGTCGTCCTCGATGCGATCGATCAGGCAACCGGGCCTCGGTACCTGGTTGTCGCCATGACGTCGGT
>JAWOFB010000253.1:0-2859 GCA_046482445.1 Ectothiorhodospiraceae bacterium
GGCGGCCGCCATCGCTGCGAAAGATCAAGGTGTTCACCGCGCCGCAGGCCTCCGCACGCGGGCCGTGGCTGTCCGCCACCTGCCAGGCCTCTTCCTTGAACGGTACGGTCACGTTGACGCCGCAGCCGCCGGCCTCCTGGAACGCCTCGACAGCCTCGGCGAAGCCGTCACGCGGTACTTCCCGGCGCGTGTACTCGATGGCCTCGCCGGTGAGTTCCGCGAAGCGCGTATGGATCCGGGGCGAGAGGCTGTGTGCCACCGGATTGCCGAAGACTGCATAGCGATCGGTCATGGCATCTTCCTCCGATGGGGCACGCGGCCGTGCCGGGTGTTATTGCGGTGGTTCCTGCAGCCACTCGGCAACACGGCCGGCAAAGTAGGTCAGAATCCCGTCGGCGCCGGCGCGCTTCATGGCGGTGAGTGCCTCCAGCACGCAGGCGCGCTCGTCCAGCCAGCCCTCGCGCACCGCCGCCATGAGCATGGCGTATTCGCCGCTCACCTGGTAGGCGAAGGTGGGGGCGCCATAGGCCGACTTCACCCGGTGGATGATATCCAGATACGGCAGCGCCGGCTTCACCATGACCATGTCGGCGCCTTCCTCCAGGTCCAGGGCGACCTCGCGTAAGGCCTCGTCGGTGTTCGCCGGGTCCATCTGGTAGGTCTCTTTGCCCGCAGCGCCCAGGTTCGCGGCGGAGCCCACTGCGTCCCGGAAGGGGCCGTAGTAGCTGGAGGCGTACTTGGCAGAGTAGGCCATGATGCGCGTGGCCTGGTGGTCGGCCGCCTCCAGTGCCTCGCGGATGGCGCCGACGCGACCGTCCATCATGTCCGACGGCGCGACGATGTCGGCACCGGCTTCGGCGTGGCACAGGGCCTGGCGCACCAGGATCTCCACCGTGTCGTCATTGATGATATGACCGTGCTCGTCCAGCACGCCGTCCTGGCCGTGACTGGTAAACGGGTCCAGGGCGATGTCCGTCATCACGCCCAGCTCGGGGAACTGGGCCTTGACCGCGCGTACCGCCCGCGGCGCCAGGCCGTTGGGATTCGATGCCTCGCGCGCGTCGGGGGTCTTGAGGTCCGGCGGCGTGACGGGGAAAACGGCGATGGCGGGCACGCCCAGCTCCAGAAGCCGGCCGGCCTCTTCCAGCAAAAGGTCCACGGACAACCGTTCCACTCCCGGCATGGAGGGCACCGGCTCGCGGCGGCCTTCGCCGTCGATGACGAACAGGGGTTGAATCAGGTCGTCGCAGCTGAGGCGGTGTTCGCGCATCAACCGCCGGGAGAAGGCATCGCGGCGCATGCGCCGCATGCGCACCCCGGGGAAATACCCGATGGCCGGGCTGTACGTGGTCATGAGCGGCCCCGTGTCGTCAACGTGCCGCTATTATGCCTGCGCCGGCGCGGTGGCCCCAAGCCGGGACCGTATCAATGGCAACAATGCACTCGCCTGGCCACTAGCCGCCGCAGCTGGCGCCACCGAGAACGCAGAACTTGGCGCAGTGGGGGTGGTTCAGGGCCACGGACTGGAAACTCTCGGCCAGGGTGTGGCCAAGCTCGAACTGCGGATCGTAGGGCAGCAGCGTGCACGGCATGACCACCGGGCGGTCGGCACCCTTGCGCTTGATGACCATGCGCGAGCTGGCGCACATCTGGTCATCGGGGGAGGTGCCCAGCTTGGACCAGCACGCCTCGGTGATCTCGGGAACATCGGCGCTGGCATCCATCTCCGGGAACAGCACCACGCAGGCCGGGTCGTGGGCGTCCAGGTTGATGTTCTCGCGCTGGAACAGCGCCGCGTAGCCGGAGCGCATCTGCTCATCGGTCTCCCCGGAGAACAGCCGCCCGGCAATGTCCACGTGGAAGCCGTGGCGCGTGAGCCAGTGGAGGCCGCGTACCGTCGGCGCCCAGGACTTGGGACCACGCTCGTCTTCGTGCAGGCGCCGGCTGTAATGGTCAATGGACACGCGCACCGTCAGCCGGTCACCGAAGCGCTGCTGCAGATCCAGGAGGCCGTCCGCGCGCTTCATCATGGGTTTCATGGCGTTGGTGAGCACCAGCGCTCGGAAGCCGCGGGACAGGGTGTCCTCCAGGATGGCGATCATGTACGGGTTCATGAACGGCTCGCCGCCGGTGAACCCGATGGTCCGGGTGCCGAGCCCGTCGCGCTCGATCTCGTCGAGATACGCCGCGACCTCCTCGGTGCTGATGTAGACCAGGCTGTCGTTGCGCGGGGACGACTCGATGTAGCAGTTGCGACAGGCCAGATTGCACAACGTGCCGGTGCAGAACCACAGGGTGTCCAGTTGCCGCAGTGCCACATGGGCACGCGGCTCGCCGTCGGCCGTGACCGCCGGATCCTGGAATTTGCGCAGGTCCGGGAACGAGCCGTTGGCTACGGCGGTGCTGGTCATGGTCTCTCCTCCGCGTTGCCTGGCCAAAGGGCGATTCAGTTCCGCAAGGATACCGAGGCGCGCTGCCGATGAAATCCGTGAAAGCGCGTACAGCGGTCAGCCCTGCCCGCTTGAAGCGCGGCCGCACGTCCCCGCGCGGCGATGAGCAGCCGGTTAGTCGCCGCACGCGGAGCGGCCGGTGCCCGGCTCGCCGGCCTGAGCGTGGGCGTTTTGCAGGCGCTCCTCCGCCCAGCTGAGCACGCGCCGGACGCGCGGGGAAGCCAGCTGGTGGCCGCGCCGGAAGCTGACCCACCGGTACTCCTGATGCTCGGGGCGGCCGAGCTCCGGGCTGACGCCCAGGACGACCTGGCGGGTGGTGGTGGTTGCCAGGTAGTAGCGGGCCATCTTCCCGCGGGCATAGGGACCGGTTTCGATGAAGTCGAAATCCAGCAAGAAATCCAGGTCATCG
>JAWOFB010000133.1:0-2901 GCA_046482445.1 Ectothiorhodospiraceae bacterium
GGCTCACCTGGGAGCCGCCCAGCTCTTCCAGGACGCGGCCCTGGTCGCGGCCGGACAGGCGCAGTCGCAATCCGTCCAGGTCGTCGATGGAGTCAATGGGCTCGCTGCCACGGAAACCGGATTCGTTGTTGGTAATGCCATAGGGCAGGTAGACCAGATCGTACTGACCGTAGATTTCCTGGTAGACCTCAAATCCGCCCCACTGGAAGATCCAGTTCAGGTAGTCCGTGGCGTTGAACAGCATGGTGTGGGTGGCCAGGGGCGAGAACGCCGAGGACCGGCCGGCCCAGTAGCCCGGCCAGTCGCCGGCGGCGTCAATACTCCCCGAAGACGCGGCGTCAAAGACCTCGGGTCCGGGCATGAGTGTGCCCCCGGCGCGGAAATTGATCTCCAGCTCGTCGCCGGCGACCCGGTGCACGGTCTCCACCCAGCGCCGGTCGATCTCGATGAGCTCCAGTGATTCCGGCCAGGTGGTGGTCATGGTCCATTCCGTGGGTTCTTCCTGGGCGCTAGCGGTACCGGCCAGGCCGGTAAACGCCAAACCGACCGTCAGGCCGCCGATCGCAATACGGGAAAGCGGTGTCATGGTTTCTCCTCCGGTTTTTGCCTCGTGCCGACAGGTGTCGGCTCGGGTACTCCCGCTGGGCGCGGTTTTTTATTGGCCGGAAGGGTTGCAGGCTTCGTGCCAGCGATGGCGGAACCGTTTCATGGCGTTGCGGAACAGGAACTTGTCCGCGCCGGATCAGCAGCGCGCGGGATCGACCCGGTGTGAGTGTCCGGTTGATCGGACATTTTCGAGAGTGGTTCGCTGGAAAATGTCCGGTTATCCGGTCACGTGTCCGATTGGTCGAACAGTCGGGCCAGCTTGTCGTAAAGAACGGAACGGGCAATGCCCAGCATGCGCGCTGCCCGGGCGCGGTTGCCACCGGCCGCCCGCAAGGCGGCCTCGATGGCGGCGCGCTCGGCATCCGCCACCGCGTCGGCCAGCGGCCGGACGGCGGCTCCGGTACGGGTGGGGGCGGTAGCCGGTGTGTCCGGCATGGCCGGTAGAACGGCGTTCAGGTCGTCGGCGGCGAGAGCGTGTTCGCCCTCGTTGAGTGTCAATGCCTGGGACAGCACGTTGCGCAGCTCACGGATGTTGCCGGGCCAGTGGTACCGCGCCAGGGCCTCGATGGCACCGGGGGCGAGTTCGGCGTGCAGTTCGCCGCCCAGGGCGATGTCCTCCAGCAGGGTCTCGCAGAGCAGGCCCAGGTCCTGGGTGCGCTCGCGCAGTGGTGGCACCCGGATT
This sequence comes from Ectothiorhodospiraceae bacterium, assembly GCA_046482445.1. Lineage (GTDB taxonomy): Bacteria > Pseudomonadota > Gammaproteobacteria > Nitrococcales > Aquisalimonadaceae > Aquisalimonas. The sequence goes on from JAWOFB010000133.1 coordinate 1,289, forward strand.
TCCAGGACATTGAGCCGGTAATACAGATCCGAGCGGAAACTGCCCTCGCGCAGCATCCGGTCCATGTCCCGGCTGGTGGCGGCGATGATGCGCACATCCACCGGCTGGACGGTATTGGATCCCAGCGGTTCCACCTCCTTTTCCTCCAGCACCCGCAGCAGCTTCGCCTGGAGGCCCAGGGGCAGATCGCCGATCTCGTCCAGGAACAGGGTGCCCCGGTGCGCCAGCTGGAATTTGCCCTCACGGCTGCGCTCACCGGCCCCGGTATAGGCGCCCGGGGCGACCCCGAAGAACTCGGCCTCCAGCAGATTCTCCGGGACCGCCGCCAGGTTGACCCCGACGAACGGCTGCTCCTGCCGCGCCGAAGTGCTGTGGATCGCCTGCGCCAGGATCTCTTTGCCGGTCCCGGTTTCACCCAGCAGCAGGACCGGGCTGTCACGACCGGCCGCCAGGCGGGCGCGCCGTTTGACTTCCAGTGCCTGGGGGCTCGCGCCCACGAAGTCGGACAGGCTGTAGCGAGCGGTGCGCCGCGCCAGCGCCCGCCGGGCGGCTGCCAGGTCCTCCTGGAGACGGCGGTATTTGCCCATCAGTGGCGCCAGGGGCTGCAGGTTCTCGTAGACCACGAACGCCAGCGCGCCCACCACCTGGCCCTGGTCCACCACGGGCAACCGGGAGACCACCAGCTGCTGTTCCCCGAACTCCATGATATCCAGCAGCTTGGGCTGGCCCGTGCGCACCGTCTCCGGCATCCGCGTCGCCGGGATGATCCGGCGCACCGGATAGCCGACCAGGCGCTCGGGGGTGGATCCCATCAGGCTGGCGTAGCTGTGGTTGATCCAGCTGATGCGGCCCTCCTGGTCCACAGCAATCGCGCCGGCACTGGCGTGATCCAGGTAGGGCAACAGCAGGTCGAACAGGGACCGCTCGATGCCCAGCGGGGCCTCGCCGTCCTCCTGTGTCGCGCGCGGTTCACTCATGGTGCGGTCAGGCGGGCGGATCGCCGAAGAGATTGCTGGGTGGCTGCATGAAGTAGCCCTGGATGTAGTTGACGCCTGCGGCCCAGAGAGCCGAGAGAACCGTGGCGTCCTGCACCAGTGCGGCGATGGTACGTACGCCGTGCTCGCGGGCTTCGCTGGTGATGGCCTGGACCCGTTGCTGCTTGTCCTTGTCGTTTTCCAGCCCTTCGGTAAGGACCGGCGAGAGCTTGATATAGGTTGGCCGCAGTCGCTCCAGCACCGCCGGCTGATCCGCGTCGCCGGCGCCGAAATGCTCCAGCGCCAGATGACATCCCAGGGGCGCCAGTCCCTCGGCCAGTGCCGCTGCCTCCGTGAGACGCTGGGTCGCGGTTTCCTGGGTGATCTGGAAGACCAGGCAGCTGCCGGGCAGGTCGTTGTCTTGCAGCCGCGCCGCGAGCCATGGCGTGAATTGCGGGTCCGTCACCGTCTCCGGGAACAGCTTGAGAAACAGCAGCGGGCGATGGCCCTGCCGCAACTGGCCGGCCAGCACCTCCAGGGCCCGGGTTACAATACACCGGTCCAGTTCCGTTGCCAGGCGCAGCCGCCGCGCCGCGGGCAGAAACTCCTGGGGCAGGACCTCGGCGCCGTCGGCGTCCA
>JAWOFB010000149.1:0-2896 GCA_046482445.1 Ectothiorhodospiraceae bacterium
AGCCCGGCCTCGCTGCGATGCACGTAGTGTTTGGCCAGGATCTCCTTGACCGTCGCGATACCCGACTGGATCGATGCTTCATCGTTCGTCGCGCAGTACTGCCCGAGCAGGTACTCGAGCACGTAGGACGGAACGATGGCGTTCCCCTTCACCGTCTTGACCAGGTCCTTGCGGACCACCAGGCCGGGGAACTGCGCGTTGATCTTGTCGTCCAGCGTGCTCATGGGCTCGTTCCGTCAGAAGTCGAAGTCACTCGTAAAGCTGCGGCGCAGCAGGTAGCGGGCGCTGCGGTATTCGCGGAAGTGGGAGGTTTCACCGTGGCGCTCCTCCAGCTTCAGGATCACCTCCTGCCCGTTGTGCGCGTCGGCCGCCCTGGATAGCAGGAAGCGCACCGGTAGTTCGCGTTCCCGCGGGTTGTCGGAGCGGAAGTCGAACACCAGCTCGTGGCTGTCCGAGATGAGTTCCCCCGTGGGCGCGTAGATGCCTGCACGCAGGGTACGCGGCTGCACCTTCTCGGTCACGGGCGAAGCCTGGTAGAAGACAACCGACAACTGGCTCGAGGTGATGGTACGGCTGGTGCCGACGAGAATCTCCACCTCGACCGCGGAGAGGTCGCTCTGCCGGCTCTTGTGGATCCGGAGCACGGGCACCACCACCTCCTGCAGGGCGGCGCCCCCGTGTACGAACCGGCTGCCCGCACCCTGAAGGCGCAGGCGGTTGATGGACTTCGGCAGGAGCATCTCCATGTCGCCCGCAAGTCCCACCTGCGCGGCGGTGAACTTCGCGAGCCCCGGTGACTGTTGCAGGCCCTTCCCGAGCACGAAGCGGCGGTTGCGGAACAGGACGTCCTCGCCGTGGACCTCGGCGCCGGAGAAATCGCTCTCCTGTAGCGCCCGATGTTGGTACAGGAACCCGTGATCCGCGGTCACGATCAGGTTTGTTGCGTTTGCGGAGGTCAGCTTGCGCACCAGCTTCACCAGCTCGTCCAGCGCATCCTCGGCCGCCTCGCAGGTACGCTCCTCGGTGTCCCGCTTATCCCCGATCGCGTCGATGGCGTTGTGGTAGACGTACAGCACGTCGTGGTCGCGCACCAGGGCGCGGGCATCGTCGCCGTGCATGGCCATCAGCGCCTCGGCCTTCATGGCGGTGGCGCGGTCCCGCTCGCGGTTGGCCGCGAGGAGCCGGGCACGATTCTCCAGCCCCTGCGAGCTCTCGCCGTCCACCAGCACCGTCGCACTGCCGTTGTCGGCAAGGCGCAGCTCCGCATGCGGCAGCAGCGCGGCCATGCCCAGTTGCGTGTAACTGGGAAGCAACGAAAGCAGCGGCGCGATCTCGGCCTCGAAGCGGTCCAGCGTCCGGATTCTCGTGAGCAGCTCCTGGCCGATCTCGTAGCGCAGCGCATCGGAGATGATCACGCAGATCTTCTGATCCTGCCGACGGAAACGCCCGACCTCGCGCGCGTAGAAGTCCTGCTGCGCCAGCACGGAAGGAATCTTCCAATCAGTGGCCGCATCGACCTGCGCCTGCCAGGCATCGTTCAGCCGCAGCAGGTAGCCGTTGGTGTAGAGGTTTTCGACCTTTTCCCCGAGCTCGTGCATCAGCGAGGCCTGGCCGGAGCGCTGCATGTGGAACACGAATTTCCGGTAGATCTGGTCGATCCGATACCAGGTGCTGACGTAGCGCTCGACTCCCTCGGCCAGGCTGGTCATGCCCAGCGTCGCCTGGGTCAGCGCCGACTGCAGTTCCACGGCGTAGCCGATCGCCTCGTACAGGTCCCGGTAACGGGGATACCAGTGGCTCTGGCGGCGCTTGCGGATCCAGCCAAGGATTTCCGATTGGGCGGCGGTCTGGGTCGCGACCGCATGGACCAGGCTGCGAACGATCTCGCGGTCGATCTCCTCGAAGTGATCCGCGTCCACCAGGCTGCGGAAGTCCCGGTTGGCCAGATCCTCCGCGATGTTGAGCACCCCGGCGTAGATGCCCGAGAGCTTTTCGAAGGCCTCGGCGTAGTTCCGGTTGTTCTTCCAGCGCCGCAGGAAGACCTGCGCCTCCTCGGTGAGTGCAGGCTCCCCGCCGACCGCATCGGCGTAGGCGGACTGGAACAGGGTGATCGCGAAGTCCTCAAGCGACGGTGTCTGCGCGTGATAACTGAACTGGCGCTGGGCCTGGTCCCACAGGAAGCCCTCGAGGCCCACGCGCCGGGTCAGGCCATGCCGCTCGCTCCCCCCCTCGGCGAGTTCGCCGAGCAGACTCTCCATCGCGGTGTCCAGCCCGCCGTCCGCACCGGCGCAGATGGACAGCATGCGCAGGCGCAGCACGGTCCGCGTGTCCTCGGGCCGCATCCGGCGCTGCAGCAGTTCCATGCGCTTGCGTGCCGCGAAGAACGTCTCATGTTCGCGGACCAGATCCTCGAAACCGGCCCCCAGTCCGAGTTCCGCGAGCCAGATCGCGGCCTGATCCGCCCGGAACACACCCTCGGCGAGTTGGACATCGAGCAGCCAGTTGTCGATCAGGGCCGGCTCCGGGCCGTAACGGTAGAGCAGGAAACGCTGCTTCGGCGCCTCGCGCAGGATGCGGTGCTTCACCCCGAACTCGTTGTTGGCGAGCTCCACCTTCTCCACATCGGGTAGCTGGAGGGCCTCGAACGCCCCGCGCAGCTCCTGCTTCGTGTCGTACCAGAACACGACACGGTGGCGCTCGAACAGCGTCTCCAGACCTTTGGCGATACGTTCTTCCATCTTCAGCTACTCGTCCGACGCCTTGAGGCCCGGGATCGGCTTCAGAGCAGCGTCGAACTTCGGGTAGTTCGCCTTCACGCCGTCATCGAGGTCGATCTCGACGCGCTGGGTAGCCAGCGGGTACAGCACCTCGCGTTCCCAGTCGGTCAGCTCTTGGA
>JAWOFB010000172.1:0-5809 GCA_046482445.1 Ectothiorhodospiraceae bacterium
GATAGCGGCGTTTAGCCGCCCCTTATCCTTGACCGGCCAGAGTTATTGTCGTCGGATAGCAGGCCCCGTCGAGCATGCGCGATGGGGCCTGTATGGCGACTATCACTGTTTTTGCTCAAAGCTTCATGGCGAGTGATCGGGCCTCATCGATCGCTTTTGGACGACGTTCGTCCGGGGTGCCGCCGGTCGCGAATAGCGTCGGCTGAAAGCGAATCTCATGCACCTCGGATACGCCACCGAACTTCAACCAGTCGGTGAAGTAGTTCGACTGGAAATCCGCACCCCACTGCGGGGGTACACCAGGCGCATAGATACCGCTGGTGTACGCAACGACGGCTTTCTTGTTCTCAAGCAGACCGTAATAACCGTGCTCGGGGTCGATGCCGAACAGCATGCCGGGCTGCGTGATCGTATCGATGTAATGCTTGAGGATCCACGGGATGCCGTGGTTATACATCGGGACACCGATAACATAGAGATCGGCCGCGGCGAAGCGGTTGAAGGTCGAGACCACGCTGTCCCACTTCGTGGCCTGCTCCCCGGAGGGCGTCTCACCACCGATGACCGTCATCTTGGCCGCAACCCGATCGCCATCGAATGTTGGCACCGGGTCAGTCCACAGATTGTGGGTGTCCACCTCGGTTTCCGGGTGGGCCTCGACGTACGCATCCAAGAAGGTTTGCGTGATGTGGAGCGACTCCGACTCGCCGCCGCGCGGTGAGACGATGAGGTGCAGCAGCTTGGTCATGCGTTACTCCTCCGGCGTTCAGTATCGATACGGAAAGCTTAGCATCGCAGGGGGTTCGGAGCCCGACTCTATGGGGGGTAGAGCAGATGCGGAAAGTCGACTCACATATAACACGATAACACGGTGCTTGGGTCGTGGGCTGATTTGAGAAGGAAGAGGCGTGGACACCCATTTCTTGGGTAGCGCGGAATTGGGACATCGAGGTCCCATACAGACTGTAGCGCGAGACTCAGTGTCGAGTAGGGAATCACCGGATCAGCGGCACGGCCGCGTCCGTGGCCGACTAGGAACACAGACAGCGCAGCTACCGGTAGCGTAATACACCTCGTTTGCGATCAGCGGAGTACAACCCGCTGTTAGCCGTCCACCGCCGTGCCGGGCGTCGACTCCAGGGCTGGATGATGGGAGCCCGCGACCGGTGGATCTAGCCGGAGGCGGCCGGGAATAGCGCGTTGGCCTCAGTGATGCCTTTCAAAAACCGCTGGCCCAACTCGGTGGCCGCGTCGCGCAGCTTCTCGGCTCGGCCCATGGCGCGAACAAAGCCTGGGCGCTGGTGACGAACCCGATCGAGATACGCGTCAGGGTCTATACCGAGCCGCACTAAGATAGCCGGCGCCTCAGCGGCGATGGCGCCTCGCTTGTCGTGGCGGACAGCCCGGCCCGCCCAGTCGATGAGTTCCAGGTAATCACGGAACGCGAACGGCAGTTGATCCGGCACATCGCGGCGTTCCAGGCCCCGGAACGGGATTAGCGCTGGCCCTGCCCTTGTTGCGTGTTCACCCTGCGCTGGCTCGTCCCTGTCCCAAGCCCCCTCCTCGGCGCAGGCATCAGGGGCATCGTGCAACGCCCGAATTCGAGCCTGGATCGCGGTGTAGTCGGACGCCTCCGGCGTAGCGACCATACCCGCCCGCACAGGATTGAGATCAACGTAGCTCATGCACATGATCAACGCCGCTTCGTCGAGAAGGGCTTGGGACTTAAAACGCCCTTCCCAGGACCGCCCCGTTACCCCGTCCTCGGCATTGGCCCAGCGCGCAACCGGCTCGTTGAGACAGCGCATGAACCAGGACAGATCACTCAGGCGCTCGCGATAAGTCGCGACCTGAGCACGAGCGGCTTCCGCCTCGGCCTCGCCCGTCGTCCAACCCTGCCGATACCGCTCCACGTACACCGGCAGATCGAAGAGCTCCGACCAACGCGTCAGCACGGCATCGTCGCTCAGCGCCTCGGCCTCCTCCGGGTTCAGCCGCACTGACACGTGGTGGTGATCACTCATCACCGCGTAAGCGCAGATATCGATACAGAAAACCTCGCCGAGCCGGCGAATTCGATCAACGACCCACTGCTTGCGGAGCTCGTAGCTCCGGCCTGTGACTCGATCCCAGCCACACAAAAACGCCCGCCGCACGCAACGCGATACGCAATGGTAGTAGGGTGTGGTCTGGGTTGAGACTTGGGCGTGGCGGGGATACGGCATATAGCCTCCTTGCTATAATTCCGTACAGATTAAGCTATCGACCGTTCATGTCCCCGTCAAGCACCACGCCTCGACTCTGTTCTGCCCTTAAGTTGCTGAGCGGACTCTTGACTCTCCAAGAATAAGCAATGGGTGTCCAAGCTCTCTAAACTCTCTATCAGGGGCCGTGGCACTGCTCGCCCAATACCTCCAACGCCTCCGGAAACGCCATGGCCGCGTCAAGCGCCCTGTTTAGCTGAGCTCTTCGTCCGGCGCCGGATGTAAAAGGCTATTTGACGATCAAGCAAGCGCACGGTGCCGTCTGCAGTACCTTGTGCGAGACGCTGCCGATCATCAGCCCCTTGAGCTGCCCGAGGCCGCGCGATCCCAGCACGATCAGATCGGCTTCGACCTCGGAGGCGATCCGCGTGATTTCCTCGGCGGCATCACCACCCACCACGTGCGTGTCCACCGACGTCACACCGGCCCGGTTCAGGTGGTCCTCGGCGCGCGCCACCAACAGGTCGCCCAGCGCCGCGCTGAGCCGCTTGGACGACTGGCCGGGCGTGAGCGCATCCAGTTCCGAGATCAGCGACCCCGACCGCATATTCTCCAGGATGTCCGGGCCCAGCAGCCCCTCGTCCTTGACCATTCGGGCAAGGCCCTCGGGAAGGCGCCCCTGGAGCTTGGCGTGAACAACATGAACGGTTCCGTCACTAGCCTTGGCGAAGTTCGCTGCCGTATCCAGCGCCTTTTCAGCCTGCGCGGATGCGTCGTAGGCCACCACAATGCGTTGATACATACCCACCTCCTGTTTCGACTGCACCACGGAAGGAGTCCCCTTCCTCTGGTGTAGTGCAGCATAACCGCGGTGCAACCCCTTTGACCTGGATCAAGCCGGTCCATGCTCGATGCGGGGCGAAGCGACTCGCTGCGCGCGTTAGCGGCGGTCCCTGGCCCCCGGCAATCGACCCGGTGTAGTGCACGTAAGCCCCTGAGTGATAGCTTAAGGAATCGGACGGGTGACACCGGTCGAGCGAGTGAATACCGCATCAGCAATACACCAGGAGACGCCCATGACCCACACGCCGCACGAGCTTGCCGAGGAATTCCCGGAACACGCGGAGCGCATTCACACGCTCAAGGCAAACAACAGCCACTTCGCCAAGCTCGTTGACGAGTACCACGAGATCAACCGCCAGATTCATCGCATGGAAACGGAGGTGGAACCGGTCGCCACGCACACGGAAGAGGAAGCACGCAAGCGCCGTGTTGCGCTCAAAGACCAGATCGCGTCCTACCTGCAGGGCAGCGATACGGAATGACGGCGCGCCGCCGGGTGCGCGAACACACCCGGCGGCAAACGGCTCGGCCAAAGCAGAGCGTTCAGGGCGTTACAGCTCAGTTGGTGGCCCGTCGCTGACTGACACGTTGCAATGGCGGCTGCGGCATTGGCGCCAGGTGCCGCAGCCGTCTTGCTCAATCGCACACCTTACTCACCCGGCGATCCCTGCGGTGAACCCACGCTGGTGTCGTGCGCGGGAACCGCATGCGGTCCATGCATCGCCGCCACCAGGCTATCCAGGCCGTCCGTGAGTGCCGCCGGGCCAGGCTGCAGGATGAGCGGCGACTTGATCTCGTGCAGACGCCCATTCGTGACCGCCGGGATGGCATCCCAGCCGGGCCGCTCGCGGATGCGCTCCGGGCGTACCTTTTTGCCGCACCAGGAGGCGATCATGACCTCCGGCGCCGCACCGATGACGGCCGCAGACGAGACAATGCGCTCGCGAGCCCCCTGCTCTTGGCCTGCTGCGGCAAAGACGTCATGGCCGCCGGCGATGCCAATCAGTTCCGACACCCAGCCGATTCCCGAGATCATGGGCTCGTCCCATTCCTCGAAATACACGCGGACCGGGGTCGCGTCCCGGAAGCGCTCACGTACGCGTGCGACGCGGGCTTCGAGTTCACCCGCCAGCGCCTGCGCTTTCTCCGGCACGCCGACCAACGCGCCCAGGGTCCGGATCATCGCCAGGATTCCGGAGACAGTGCGCTGGTTGAAGGCGTGCACGGCAATGCCCTCACGGATCAGTGCCTCGGCGATCGGGGCCTGCAGGTCGGAAAACGTCAGCACCAGGTCCGGTTGCAACGCAACAATGTCCGGCACGTCGGCGGTGGTAAACGCACCCACCCGCGGCTTCTCGCGCCGCACCTCGGGCGGGCGCACGGCGAATCCCGTGACGCCGACAATGCGCTGCTGCTCACCGAGTCGATAGAGGGTCTCAACGGTCTCCTCGGTGAGGCACACGATGCGCTCCGGTGGATAGCGCTCCATACCGTTGGGGCTCCGTTCAGTCAGGGTCTGCGACCTACAAGGGTTGCCTGGCGGGACCCGTACAGCTCCCGCCCGCTCCTGCTAACACCCGCAGGTCGTCGTTACAGACGGTCGCGTGGGCGCGTTCGTTTCAATTGGCGGATAGCATACTACCCTGTCCAGAAATCGTGTCGGGCCGTCGTGAGAACGACGCGGGCGGGTGCCACGTCTTCGTTTACTTGCGCGCAAATCAAGGGCGCCCTGCGCAGTGACAGGCGGTCAGGGAAGTTCGCCTGCTGGGCGACGAAAGCCGGCGCATCCGCCTTGGCATGACCGCGGAAAACTGGATACCGTTACGCCATGACAGAGAGCAGCCCTGATTCCAGCCCCAGCAAGTCCGCCGCTCAAGACAGCAGCAACGCGAGTACGTCGGCCAAGCCGGCCGCTTCGCAGCACAGTCCGCCCACTGGCGCCACCACCGACCACCGATACCTCACGACCGGCGGCGAGGACTTCGCTTACCAGGCAACCGCCGACTGGCTCGTCCTGCGCGACAAAGAGGACAAACCCGCGGCGGAGATCTTTTACGTCGCCTACACCCGCAAGGACATTGAAGCCGGCCAACGCCCGGTCACGTTCGTCCTTAACGGCGGGCCGGGTGCCGCCGCGGTGTATCTCCATCTCGGGGCCATGGGGCCTTACCGAGCCGTCTTCGATACGGAGGGTCGGCCGCCGGCACCACCGGCGCAGCTCGAAACCAACCCGGACAGCTGGCTCCCGTTCACGGACCTGGTCTTCATCGACCCTGTCGGCACGGGCTGGAGTCGGAGCGTCGACGATCAGGACAAGACCTCGGATCAACAAGGCAAGACCTCCGGGGACTCGAACGAGTTCTACGAGGTGGGCCGGGATCTCGATGCCGTCTGCGAGTTCGTCACCCGGTGGCTGTCGCGCTTCGGCCGCTGGCGCTCCCCCGTGTATTTCGCCGGCGAGAGCTACGGGGGCTTCCGTGTGGCCAAAATCGCCCGCCGCCTCCAGGAGACATACGGCGTCGGGCTGAACGGTATCTTCCTGGTCTCGCCCGTGTTCGAGTTCAAAGAGCTCATGCCGACAGACTACGACGCCCTTGGCTACGTGGACCGACTGCCGTCCATGGCCGCGGCGGCCCACCACCACGGGCGCAACCGGGAACCGCAGGGCGACAAATACCTCGCCGATGTCCTGCGCGAGGCGGAGTCGTTCGCCATGAACGACTACACCCTCTTGCTGGTTCAGGGGCGCGGCCTGGGCGAAG